>DQYP01000091.1 GCA_011043375.1 Thermotogaceae bacterium
AGAGATCGAAAAACAAATAGTCTTGGAACAAAAAAAGGCATTGAGTGTAACAAAAGTACAGGAAAGTTTGAAAAACATCCATGATCTCTATCAAAAAAATGGTTACTTTCTTGTAGATGTAGAGGCGAATGTTGAAATAAAGAACGATGAATTGATTATGCCACCAAGTGGGATAATCACTTTTACTGTGAAAGAACACATACTCTGGGACTTGAAACTGACAGGAGATTTTAGAGATCTCACAGTCAAAGAGATCAAAAAAATAATGGGCCTCGAATTCATGAGCGATATGTATAAAAATCCGCTGACAAGGTTTTTCATAAGAAGGGTCAACTATTTTCCAAAGATTTCAACCTTTCAAGCCGCGTATGTTAAATTAGTTCAAAGTGGCTTTTTTGGTCCCAATACCAAGTTGAACTTTGAGCCTGTGAAGATTGAGAAATTATCAAAAGATCATTTAGTTAATTTAGTTATAAATGTTCAACTCAATCCCGTAGTTGAAGAAGGAAAAGAAATAGATACCGTAACCCTAATGGGAATCAATCTTCTAAGTGAAAAGGATGTTTTCAAAAACATAGAAACCAAACCAGGTGAAAAAACCGATCTGATGAAGATATTGAGAGATTCAGATAGAATCAGAAAATATTACGACAAAATGGGATATCCATTAGTGAGCGTGAAACCAGAGTACAATGATAAAACAAAACAGCTCGCGTATAAGGTGTTTGAAAGATACATCGGGAATGTAACGTACGAAGGACTGAAGAAAACAAAAGAATATGTAATAACCTCTTATGTCAGGTTCAAAAAAGGGAAACCTTTCACAAAGAACGATATCGAAAGAACCATTGGAGCACTTCAAAGTACGAATTACTTTGAAGATGTTAGCTTCGTTCCACAACTTCCTTCAAATGAAGCAACAAGAGTGGATATAGTTTTGTACTTTAAGGAAAAAAAGAGTGTAAATCTCGGTGGAACGATATCCTGGGGTATGCCTGAGAAAGGTCAACCTTGGTACAATGGCTTCGCTGGGAGTGTGAACAGTGGATTGACCAATCCATTTGGGTATGGCCAAAAACTAAATTTCGAGGCGACTTTGGGTCTCACCGATACAAATGTGGAGCTGAAATATGATATTCCAAAAGTTTTAAAATCACCATTCGACATCTCAACTGATTTGTTTTATAAAACTCAGCAAGTATCATTATCACAGGGATCAGATTCTACTACTACCCAAATAGTATATCCAGAGGAAAGATATGGCGTACTTTTGAAAACCACGTATAACTTTGGTTTCGATCATTCACTATCTTTAACTGGAAAATGGGAACATTTCACTAAAAATTCGACACAGGTGAATATTCAAGAGGGTGATACCAGAAGTTTAATAGGAGCATACACCTTCGATCTCAGGGATAATTGGTTGGATCCAAATAAAGGGTTCTACACGAAGTTTGAAACTACTATTGCAGGATTTGGTGGGAGTGAAGAATATCTAAAAGTCACATGGGATGTTCGATACTTCCAACCAACGTTGCCTGAACACACACTTGCTTTCAGAGGTTTGCTTGGCGGTATATATGACTACAGCGATGTCATAGACTTTAACATCGGTAATGCCTACACTGTGAGAGGATACGATTACACGAAAGGAACTGGAAAAAGTGGGAATTTTGAGTACATATTCAACGCTGAATACAGACTGAGATTGGAGAGTTTTGGACTACCGATTACTTTGGTAACGTTTTACGATCAAGGTTCTGCTTTTGACGATACGGGACTCTTTTCAAATCCATTGGATATTTTTAAAGATTCTCTGTACTCATTTGGCGGTGGATTGAGACTGAAAATATCGTTCTTGGGTATCATAAGATTGGATTTAGCATTTCCAGTCATAGAGCCAGAATGGTATAAACAACCAAAATTCGTTTTTGGTTTCGGTAACACATTTTAAAAAACAAAAATTCGAGGAGGAAATTATGAGATTCAGAGAGCTTTTTAGTATGGACCTTGGAACAACCAACACTGTTATCTGTTCCAAAAAGAAAGGTGTCATACTATCAGAACCTTCTGTGATAGCGATCACAAAGGATAATAATTTTGTAGAACTCGGTTCCAAAGCAAAAAAAATGCTGGGAAAAACTCCCGATTTTGTGAAGGTAATAAGACCTTTGAAAGATGGTGTGATCACCGATTATGATGCTACCACCATGATGATAGAACATTTTCTCAAAGAGGCTACGAAAAAAAATCCGACGTTCTTGAAACCAAAAGTTATCGCTGGAATACCGATCGGTGCAACCGAAGTAGAGAAAAAGGCATTGGTTAGTGCCCTAAAAGAAGGGGGAGCAGGTGAAGTCTTTCTAATTCCAGAACCAATGGCCGTCGCCTTATCTTTGGATGTGGAAACAAAAGAATCATTTGGATTCATGGTTGTAGATATAGGGGGAGGGACAACCGAAATAGCCATAATGTCTCTTGGAAGTATCGTTATTTCAAAAAGCCTCGATGTTGCTGGCGATGAAATGGATGAAGCCATTGTAGATTACATCAAAAACAACTATTCCTTGAGCATAGGATTGGAAACCGCTGAAAGAATAAAATTGGCTCTTTCCTCGATCAACATGAACTCTCGGATGATTGAAAAAGTTGTTGGTATAGATATAACAACGGGGCTTCCAAAAGAACAGGAAATTTCCTTGAACGATATATTAGAAGCACTCAACCCGATCATAAAGAACATAGTGACCAATGTTAGGTTCTTGATAGAACAAACTCCCCCTGAACTTATAAGTGAGATATACAAAAACGGTATTATATTATCCGGTGGTGGATCCATGTTGAGGACAATAGATAAAACCTTGAATCAAGAAATAGGTATAAAAATATTGAGAGCTCCTGATCCTTTGAACGCGGTTGCACTTGGAGCCCTGAAAGTTTTTGATGATGATGAACTTTTGAAAGAGTTGAGAGTGATAGAAACTTGATGAATTCGAAATTTTTAAATAAAGATTTTCTTCTATTGCTCATTTTAATACTCTTGACTATTTTTTTGTTTGGGATTGATAACAATACTGGATTGATTGATCATATCAGAGATGAAATCTTTTTGAAATTCGCATATATCTCAAAAATTCAAAATGATATAGATCTTCTTCTTGAAATTGTGAAGAAAGATAAGAAAACTAAACCAACGCTTTCGAATGCCAATATCCAAGATGAAGAATTATTCAAGACTCTGATGTTTTACTATAGGGAAAAATTCAAACAATTATTGGAATTAAATGGACTTTCACTTGAAGAAGAATACACGATATCAAGATTTTTGGGAACCAGACGAACTGCCATTGGTGAGGAATATCTACTTGAGACAAAAAACGCAACCAGTGGTTCAATAGTGGTGGATGTCACTTTGAAAAAAATCGTTGGTATTGTGAAACGAGCTGTTGATAGTTATTGTATTGTCAGTATTCCGAAAGATAAAAATTTTTCTCTGCAGGTTGATATCGAATCGAAAGATGGAAGACTTTTACCAGCCATTTTAAAAGGGGATGGGAAAAGCTCCTTTGTGAATGTGTTTGAAGATATCACCTTTACCGGAGGAAAAGTCTATATTTCGCACAACCACAAATTTTACAATACTTTAAATCAATTGGGCTGCACTGTTGTTGGTGAATTAATACCGTTACCCATCGAAAGAAAAGGTTACAAGAGCTACAAGGTTCAAATCTACTCTCCTATCTCGAAATATTTGTTGATAGTGGGTGGTAATTGATGCTGATAATCAAGGTAATATTGGGGTCGATCATAATTTTTTTGGATTACGCTTTTCCAAAGACACTTTATCTTTTTGCGGGATTCATAGGTTTCACAATCATAACCTCTAAAAACACAAGATCCGCCTTATTACAGGTATTCATCTTTTCCTCTCTCTATTTTTTTTTGTTTTCGACTCTATCACCGCTTTGGACTATTCTTTACTTGATCATGGCTTATCTCTTTAAAACTGTTTTAAATCAAATAAGCAAACTGAAGTTTGAACTCATATTTTTGTCAGGATTGAATTTGATTCTTTATATTCCATTCTTGATTAACCAAGTGAATTTAACTTCAAAGTGTTTTGCAATAGCACTTTGGATGTTTCCAATGGTAATCGTTCACATCATTAGGAGAAAAAAGCCCTACTTGAAAAAGGAGAAAAATAAAAGATGGAACGAAAATTTAAGATAATGATCATTGTTGTACTGATCATATTTTCTCTTTTTGAGTTGAGACTTTTTCAATTACAAGTGATCGAGGGTAATAAGTACCGCGAAATGTTGGAAGATTACATGACGAAGATAGAGAACATTCCAGCACCAAGAGGAAGAATATATGATAGAAATGGAATACTAATAGCTGATTCGATTCCCATGTTTAACTTATACGTAGATCTTCGAAAATATCACAAAGCTTCAATTGAAGAGAAGAATAGATTCATGGCCGTTATGTTGAATATAAATCCAAATTTGAGGGAAAATCTCGAAAGATTAGATGTTTCCAAAAATCAAAAAGTGATCTTCGAAAAACTTGATATAGAGCAATTTAGAACTATAAAAAATTACATAAATGAATTCTCCTTTTTATCATATGATAAGTTTTATGCTCGAAAATACTATGGACCCAAGAGTTTATGTCATGTGGTTGGCTACACCGATCAAAGAAGTCAAGGCAAGAATGGAATCGAAAAAGAATACAACTATTTGCTTAAAGGAAAGGACGGCTCTAGATATATAAAAACTGATGCCTACGGCAACGAAATAGGCCACGCTAAGATCGTTGAACCAATTCCTGGAAAGGACCTTTATTTAACTATTGATACGAGATTGCAAAAGGAACTGGAAAAATTGCTTATGGAAATTAACCAACCTTCCTGCGCGATTGCTTTAAATCCCTCAAACGGTGAGATACTCGCAATGGTTTCATATCCTTATTTCGATGCCAACATCTTCTCAAAGAAATTGACCAGCGAGGAATGGGAAAAACTATCGAACGACCCTCAACATCCATTGTTGAATAGATGTATTTCCTCATCCTATTTACCTGGATCCATTATAAAGCCTTTTACTGCACTCACGGCCCTTTACTATGATCTGGTGGATCCGTTCAAAATTTGGCATTGCACAGGAAAATACGAAATAACATCGAAGAATACCAACAAGGTGATAGCAACATACAAAGACTGGGTAAGATTTGGGCATGGAGATGTAAATCTCATCGATGCATTGAAAGTATCATGTAACACCTATTTTTACAACTTGGGTGTTAGAATAGGAATCCAAACACTCTCGGAATTTGCGAATTTGATAGGATTGGATCAAAAAACGGGGATAGATCTTCCTGGAGAGAT
This sequence comes from Thermotogaceae bacterium, assembly GCA_011043375.1. GTDB lineage: Bacteria > Thermotogota > Thermotogae > B21-G9 > HyVt-16 > HyVt-16. The sequence goes on from DQYP01000091.1 coordinate 5,390, forward strand.
CGCAGGGCTTTATCCATCGATAGATTGGAAACGTAAAAGATTGAACGAAGATTGGTATATCGGTGATACCGTTTTGATATCTATTGGGCAGGGATACGTGAGTCTAACTCCTTTGGAGATTACAATGCTTTATTCTTTGATAGCAACAGAGGGAAAAATCTTTCAACCTCATGTGTTGAAAGAAGTAGTTTCGAAATCAATACCTGAAAACCACGAAATGGTAAAAATCAAACTGATTAGAAGTATACAACTTTCTAAAGAGAAATGGAATGTATTGAAGGAAGGACTCAAAAAGGTTGTAGATTATCCTGGAACGAACGTGGTAGATCGTGGAACAGCATACGAGGAATTCAAAGGTTTTAAATATTCAGTTGCGGGAAAAACGGGAACGGCTGAGATAAGCAATGATGAACCAACTCACGCCTGGTTTGCCTGTTTTTCCCCGATAAAAAAACCTTCAGTGGTTTTCGTGGTTTTCGTTGATAGAGGAGGGTACGGTGGTCACGTCGCCGCTCCAATAGCGCGAAAATTTCTGGAATACTACTATGAATTAAACAAATAAGAAATTTTATTTTCACAAGAACTTAATCTATAATTTTTAACCGAGTGGTAAAATTATTTCGTAACAAAACTGAGAATAAAATTAGGAGGTGTAATTATAAGATGGGTATCAAAACTTTTGCAATGCGTCAGGCAGCAAAGTTCGTCGCCAACGTGGTTAAGAACTCTTCTGAGGAGAACATAGCAAATCTTTTTGCCGTACTTCAGACTTTCACAAAAGAACCAGCTAAAAGTGGTCTAAGAAAGATAGAAAAAATGGCTCGTGAGAAACATCCAATGATAAGTGCTTGGAAAAGAACTTTCCAAAGAATGAATCCCAAAGCGCTCGAAAAACTTGTGAACAACCTTATAATCAATGAATTTGCTATCGGTGAACCGAAGAGACAACAGTTAGCGGATGAGTATGAAACCGTGTTACCAAAGTTGGTTGTTATAAGCCCAACCTATGCCTGTAACTTGAGATGTGTTGGTTGTTATGCAGGATTGTATGGAAACAAATATCATCTCACAAAAGATGAAGTTGCAAAGATAATAAGAGAAGCTAATGAGCTTGGAATATACTTTTTCATAATAACCGGTGGTGAACCATTCTTCTGGCCTCATCTTTTTGATATACTTGAAGAATTCAACGACAGTTACTTCTTGATCTACACCAATGGAACCCTCATAGACGAAAAAGCGGCCAAAAAACTTGGAGAATTAGGAAATGCGACAACCGCAATAAGTATAGAAGGATTCGAGGAAGATACAGATTGGAGAAGAGGAAAAGGAATATTCAAGAAGATACACCAGGCATGGGAGAACCTCAGGAGAGAAGGCGTAGTATTTGGTGCTTCTGTAACTGCCACTAGGGCCAATCACGACACGATGATGAATGATAAATTCTGGGATTACCTCGTTGATCATGGTGTTTCATATGTTTGGATATTCCAGTATATGCCAGTTGGTTTGAATCCAACGATGGATCTCGTACCGACACCGGAACAGAGATACGAGAGATTCAGAAAAGCGGAAGAATTGAGGCTCGGTGGTAAATTCGCTCTGTTTGCAGATTTCTGGAATCATGGGCCTCTCGTTCACGGATGTCTCGCAGGCGGTGCAAAATACTTGCACATAAATGCAAAGGGTTATGCAGAACCATGTGTGTTTCAACACTTTGCAACCGATTCGATAAGAGAAAAGTCGCTACTCGAGATCCTCAAATCACCTTATTTCGAAGCGTGGAAGCGCATGGTACCTTACAACAACAATTTACTTAGGCCATGTCCAATCATAGACAATCCAAAAGTCTTCAGATCTATGGTAAAGGCTTTCAATGCTAAGCCAACACACGATGGAGCGGAGAAGATCATTACCGAACTCGCACCGGCAATAGATAAAATGGCTGAAGAATGGGCAAAATATGCAGATAAGATTTGGATTGAGGAAGGTTATGCTGAGAAATATCCATCCAAACGAGGGGTTTATAACTACGAAACCAGAAAAAGGAGATATTCGAACAACGAAGAAAAATTGGCACTCGATAAAAAAGCATAAAACTGGGGTTGAGATATCGAAATGGGCAAAAAAACGAGGACTAAGATATTAGAGGCAGCAAGAAGAGCATTCTCCGAGAAAGGATTCAACGGTGTTAGTGTAGAGGAAATAGCTGAGATGGCAGGTGTAAACAAAGCGGTCGTGTTTTACTATTTCCCAAGTAAAGCAGATTTATTCGCTGCTGTTTGGGAGAAATCGATAGATGAGTTGGAAGAACACATATTTGAAGAAATAAAGGATGAAAGTGTATACTTAAAGAAGATAAAAAAATTTCTGAGAAGCTACATAGATTTTGTCAGGAATAAAAAGGAAATCATGAGATTGATAGAAAGAGAAAAGGTTGGTGTACTTTCTGAGAAGAGTGATTCGATAATCAGCAGAAAATTGAAAGCAAGGTACAAGAACTTTGTCAAGAAAATAGTGGATTTATTGAACGAAGGAAAAGAATTGAAAGAAATTCCAAGTGATCTTTCTGTAGAGGAAACAGCGAACATAATAACGAATGGTATAGCAGCAATGATATTCGATCCAAATGTTTCTCTTGAAAACATGGAAAAGATAATTTTCAGGACGATAACAAAATAAGTGTAATCAGCGGAGGATCTCGTGAGAAAGCTCATTTTGATTGTTTCAATGTTGATAGCGATTGTACCAGTGTTTTCAGTGGATTTGACCTTTGAATTTGATAGAAAAATGTTTTCAATGGGAATGGTGATGGATGCCATTCCCATTGAGCTTGGTTTTTTGATGGGTGAAAACAATGGAATAACAATGGGATTGAAGGGAACGGAATACTTGGAGGAAAAAATAGGTTTCTTGAGGTTGAGTTACGGAAAGTTGGATTATTTACTAAAAATCGGTTTGGGTGAGTCGCTGTACTATAGACTTGATCTCAATGCCAAGATGATTACTCCTCCTATTTTTTATGATATTCAGACATCCTTCAGAAATAAGGATAACATAAAGTATCCCATCATATTTGGTGATGCAGTTATATTTGGATCTGGAAAAAAAATGCGGGGTTTTTCGAGGTTGTTTCTCGATTTAGACACCCAAAAGGAATTCTTCAATTTAAAATTAGACACGAGCTTGTCCGGTAGATCCATATCATTCTTTCCCGGATTTTTTCTGATCAGCAATAATAAACTGACAAGTACTGGTTTGATGTTCAATCCAATACCTGTGGATGAATACGGTATGAAAGGCTTGACACTCAAAGTTGGAACTGATTTCTTTGGATCCCCTTACATGGGATTTAATTGGGTTTTCAAATTACCAATTGGAAAGTCAAATATTGAGTTCAACACCGAGATAGGAATGACTGAAAACATTTCAATCGTTGGAATAACATTCGGTTTCAACTCAGAGAATTTGAAAGTCAAATTGGAATTGAACAATGATAACATTGGAATGAACATTATCACGAACTTAAGTTTTTGATTTATATCTTTGTATTACTTCAAACTGTAAAGTCTTTCACGTGGACTGATTATTTCAGTTATTCTAACCCCAAAATTTTCACCTATTACTACAACTTCACCTCTGGCTATGATCTTTCCGTTAACCAATATGTCTGCGTATTCCCCTGTTAACTTATCCAATTCAATTAACGATCCTTTATCCAGTTCTAAAACCTGCTTTAAAGTCATTCTTGTTCTACCAAGTTCCACGGAAATCTCAAGGGGTATATCATATAAAAGTTTGAGACGATCAGATGCTACAACTTCTTCTTCTGTTTCAAGTGGCTCTTCTTCAAATTCCGGTAATTCAACAGGCTGTGCTTTTACCTTCGGCTTTGGCCTTTCCGCCTCAACAGATGGTTCTGATTTGATCCTTTGAGAGGTTTCTTTTTTAACCGTTGGGACATTCTCTACCTTCTGAACCTCCAAAGTTTTCTCGAAAAACATCTTTATCAATTGTTTTGCAAGTTGCGCATCGATTATTTGAAGAACTTCTGTTGAAATGAGGTCTTCTATATTCAGATTGAACCTTACGATCACTATCGGAACATCCACATTTTTTGAGATAGGAGGAAATTCAAAATTTGGATCATCAAAATCTATCAATTCAACTTTTGGCGGTGCGATACTAATTCTTATCGAGAAGAAATCAGACAACGTTGTAGCAAAAGCTCCCATCATCTGATTCATAGATTCACCAACAGCACTCATGGTTATTTCATCGAGTTCACCAGAAGATCTGCCAGGTCCCCCCATCATAAGATCGGCAATTATTCTAGCAGCTTCAGAATCCATTATCAAAAGGCTTATCCCTTTTATACCCTCGGTGAATTCAATTGTGGCATATATTTTTTTCCCAGAGTAATCCTTTTTGAAGCCATCCAATGACTTTGTGATGACACTTGGAGTGGTTATAGTTACCTTCTTACCAAGCATGGTGGACAAAGCTGTTGCTGCAGCACCCATGGCAACATTCGAAACTTCACCAATTGCATCTATATCTTCAGAGGATAATTTCAAAGCACTTGATTGTTTTTCTTCTTCAACTTCTTGATCTTCTTGTAACCCTTTCAACAAGGCGTCCAATTCCTCTTGCGAAAGAAATTCATTATCATTTTTCTCCTGATTCTGATCTGCCACTTGATTCACCTCCTGATTTGCCACTCAATAATCCTTGAAGTGAATTTTGTAGGATATCTTGAATCTCATCGCTTACTTTGGTTATTTTTACAGCCACTTTTCCACGATGTTTTCCAGGTATTCCCTGAAATTTTGGCATTCCCTGGACAAGCATATCAATTTCTTCATCGACTCGTTTATCCAGAATGATAACATCTCCTATCTCTAAGTTCAAAAGCTCCTTTAATTTAAGGGTTGATTTACCAAGTACTGCCGACAACTCGACAATGGACCTCTCCAAATTGTTCTTTATAAGCTCTGTTATCTGCGGATTTGTCTCTTTCGATGCTCTCAAAAACCACATTTGCGATGAAAAATTCTGCGCAAACGGTTCAAGTGTCGATGATAACCAACAGATGTTCATGAAACTTTCCACCTGACCTATTGTCACACTTAGGGTTATCAAAAGTACCATCTCACTTGGAGGTGCTATCTGAACAAATTGCGGATTTGTCTCGATACTTTCGATCTCCGGTGTGAATTCTAGAAAATCTATCCAGGCTTCCTTTAAATATGAAAGCATCGTTGAGGCTTCTCTTCTTATTATACTCATCTCAATCTCAGTTAAGTTCCTCGAAGGTATCGAAGGTAAAACTCCCGTACCTCCCAAGAGCTTGTCTATTATTGCATATATTATCTCAAGATTTATCTCGAGAATACTATTACCACTCAATTCTGGAGCTGAAAATATTACCATAAAAGTTGGATTAGCCATTGATCTAACGAACTCATTGTAGGTTATTTGATCGATCGAAACCACCCTGACATCAACCAAACTACGTGTCCTTCCAGATAAATAAGTTGATAAAACCCTCGAGAAATTCTCATGAATCATCTCAAAGGTTCTGATCTGATCTTTGGAGAACTTGCTGGGTTTACTGAAATCGTATAGTTTTACCTTTTTCTCCTCTGACTCCCTAATCTCCTCGGCTGTTAGCTCACCCTTTGTTAAAGCCGCCAACAAACTGTCTATTTCTTCCTGACTGAGTATATCAGACATTTCATACCCCCTTCCGTCTTCTCATTCGACGGAGGATATGGCTTTTACATACATGAACACGTTGACAACACCAAATTTTTCTTTTTCACCAACGAAACCCGTTATTTGATTAACCGCATCCTTGACCTGCGACTTCAAGAGTTCTATGCCTGGAGCTGTTCCAAGCTCCACAGACTCTTTCCGCAAAAATATTTGTTGTATCGCATCTAAAATTTCATCTTTCTTTCCTGCTATTAATTCCCTACATTGATCACTTCCAACCTTGAAAGAAAGTGAATCTATGACAACAACGCTTTTACCACCTTTCAACATGAAGGTATACATCGAACCTGGTTGTATCAAAATAGCCTTTATATCACTTACAACTGTGCTTTGTTGCTCCTGTTGTTGAGATTTTGGAGATATCAAGTTGCTTCCAATGGTCATTATAACGAGAAACGATACACCAGCTGCTACTATGGCAGTTATTATTATTGTAATCAACATCGTTGATAAACCTTTTTTTTTGCCATTCTCTTGATTTTGTTCCTCCGGCACTATGTCACCTCGCTTTTTCTCTCTTTATTAGTATATCTATCCTTCTATATTCTCTTCTCAATTCTTCGAGCTTTTTCTCGAATTCATCTTTCAATCTTTTAACTTCAGCGTCCCTATAACTTTGACTTATTTCTCCCTTGGAAAGTTTTGTGTCCAAGAGCTCTATTTCCGTGTTTATCTGACTCTCTACTCTTTTGATTTCCTTTTTTATGGCTTTGTCTCCAACAGCTATTGGAACGAATCTATCAGGGTCATAGAAATAATCTGGAACGAATCTCCCGAGTTGAACATCTGCAAAACGTTCTCTTATTCTTTTTTCCTTGAGTTCTTCAACAAAAAACTTTGCGACACTTGCAGCTCTCGCAGCACCGAGATGCCAATTCGATGGATATATGGAATTCAAAGGTAAAGGTTTATCATCACAATAGCCGTATATTTCGAGAACATTGGTTGTATGTTCAATTACTATTGTTCCTATTTTGCTCAAGAGTTCCTTGGCCTCTGCCGTGAGCTTAGCACTCGCGGGTTCAAAAAAGGCCATATCTTTGAGTGTAATTAATGTCCCTTCATCTACGGATTTTATGGTTATTTTACCTTTATACTTTTCATCTTCAACTATCTTCAGGATCTCTTCTCTTATTCCCTTATTGGCTGTGATCAAAGGAGTTTCAGTTATAGATTTTCCTCCCATCAAAACACTTGGAGGTTTACCACTTAATATCCTTTGAATTCCTGCAGCAACCTGTTGGAATTTTCCAGGACTTATCGTTGACATCGATATCATAGCGACAAAAAAAGTCAAGAGTAGTGTGACCATATCTCCATACGTTGTCATCCACGCTGGTGAGCCACCTTTTTTTTCCTCACGTTTCTTTTTCGCCAAATCGATAATGCCTCCCTCAGCCTTCTGCTACCTGAGTTTCACTCTCATATTGGGCAAGTTCTTTCTCATTCAAAAACGCTTTTAGTTTTTCTTCGAGTATTCTCGGATTATCTCCAGCCTGTATCGATAAAATTCCTTCGAGTATCAACCGCTTTTCGAGAAGTTCTTTGGAAGCTTTAATCGCTATCTTTTCCCCCATGGGAAGAAAAAAACCATTTGCAAGTAAAGCCCCGTAGAATGTGGTTATCAAAGCTTTTGCCATGGCTGGTCCGAGTGTATCAGGGTTGTTCAAGGTTTTTAGCATCTGAATCAGTCCGATAAGGGTACCGATCATTCCAAATGCAGGAGCATAGGCTCCCGCGGAATCTAATACAGCTTTATGTCCCATGCGTTCTTCTTCGATTAAATCTAATTCGGATTCCATCATGGATTTCAAAAGATCCGGATCCGTTCCATCCACCACCAATTGTAATCCTTGTTTGAAAAACGGATCATCGATCTCAGCGATATTTTCCTCCAGAGATAGTAATCCTTCACGCCTTGCCTTTTCTGAGAATGAGGTTAAGGTTCTTATCAAATTCAAGGCATCACTCTTTCTCTCCTTTATGGTACTCATCACTATACCGAACAATTTAAAAGACCTTTCTTTTGGATGTGCAACAAAAACCGCTGCTATAGTGCCAACACCGACTATGAAAATTGAAGGAATATCTATAAAATCCTGTATACCGGCACCTATACCAAAGATAATAGCTACAGCTACCAAAGAGATTCCAATTATTGTGGATATATCCAAGTTACATTACCTCCTGATTTCTGGTAAAAACTTCAGCAAACTTTCAACTGGGTATGCTTTCTTTTTATACTCTATAACCTTATCGACCACTTCGTCAACACTTTCAAGCACGATCAATTTTCTTCCATTGATGAGTGTTATAACGGTGTTCGGTGTGGATTCTATGAGTTCTATCATCTCAGCGTTCAATACGAATTTCGTTCCATTCATTTGAGTCAAATGTATCAAAGGAGCACCTCATACCATTTGATTATCTCCTTATGTTGACAAGTTCATTCAATATCTGGTCAGCTGTTGTTATAACTCTTGCGTTAGCTTGAAAGCCCCTTTGAGCTATTATCATCTTCGTGAACTCCTCCGCAAGGTCAACGTTGGACATTTCCAGAGCTCCCGGAATTATAGTCCCTCTTCCGCCACTACCAGGTGCTCCAATGAGTGGAAGCCCACTGTTAGGAGATTGTGTGTACAGTGAGTTGCCTATTTCTTGAAGTCCTGCTGGGTTGTTGAAAACAGCAAGGGCTATTTTCCCTAATACATCCGTCAATCCATTGGAGAACGTCCCAATTATCTCACCATTCTCGTTTATGGCGAAAGATTGTAGGGAACCTTCTGCATTACCGTTTTGATAGTTTACAACCGCCGAAAATGGTGATGCATACTGTGTTAAAGCCGTAAAATCTATATCTATTCCAACCTTTCCATCTCCGTTGTGTGAAGCATCGAACTCTATTCTTTTGAGCTCTGTGGAGTTATCGACCAAGAGATTACCTGCTGCATCGTTGTATATTCCCCACAAAGAACTTATCCTTCCAGAGGTGTCAAAATCCAACAATCCACCAGTGTAAGCTTCACCAGTGGTGGTGGTTGGACTACCATTTGCGTTCACATAACTTATCGTTTCTCCAGAATCTGTGTATGCTTTCCACGTCCAGGCGTTGTTAAAATCTATGGTGTTATCACCGTCGAAATCATATCTTCCAAGTCTAACAAATTCGATATACAAATTGTATGGTCTCCCAAGGGAATCGTAAATCTGAACGGATGTGACGTAATTTGGAGAAGTGTACTCAGGGACGACGAAAT
>DQYP01000047.1 GCA_011043375.1 Thermotogaceae bacterium
ATTACCAAATTGATCGGTCAAACCGTCTATCGTGACAGTTGCAGCCGATACATCACTTGGAATCTGTTCCTTGAATTCTATCATCACAGTTTGTTCGTCTCCATAAAATGTCATAGGAGGAGCGTTATTGATGTTGTACACTGAAGATCCCGACTTGTATTTTAACACTGCAGTTGTTGTATCGTCGAACACAACCTTTTCATGAAACCTTATCAACACATAATCGTTTCTACCAACCTGTGTATTCACATAAAGATCCGCACTTAACGGTTGTGGTGGTTGGTGTAAATTATCAACCATTATCTCAAGATTCAGGCTTTTGGTATTCCCATATATATCTCTCACGCCAATATTTATATTTTCCAACGAATCGGTATCTGTAAAGTCTAAGCTGAGAGTTACTTCCATATGTTTCTTTCCATCCATTACTTGGATCGTTTTCGAAACTGAATATGATGAAACATTACCACTCGTGTTGATGGCGAGGTAATTCTCATCGAGGTTTTTATCCTCTGCATTTATGGTTATATCTATGCTCTTTTGATCCGTTGTGGCTGGGTACGTTGCATCAAGGAAATATAGTGTATTGTCAACAAAGGTATTGTCTGTGGCCATACGGATATTCCCTGCTTTATCTGCAACCACAAGTGTCGCGTTCAGATTTTCACCATCGATTAAAGGAATATCCACATTTAGATTCTGGTCAGTTGCCTCATTCAAAGGTATTTGAGAAGTTGCAACATAAAGGGTGGCATAATCAAACCATTCATCTGCAGCGGTATAAATTACATTCAGAGAATTAGTAAAAGTTTGATCGGGAAGATCGAGTTTGATCTCAGGATCAACCGTATCCACCACGAATGTAGCGGTTTTGATTGAGAAGTGCCCCCAAGCATCCGTGGCACAGAGACTTAAGAAGTTGATACCGTCATCTAAAGTTATAACTGCATTTTGTGAAAATTCTCCTTTTCTATTACTAAAACTAAAAGTAGTTTTACCTATTTTAATCACACCATCCCAGGTACTTGGATCGGTGATCGTCCAGTTTATAGGAACATTCGAATCATCGGTAAACTCTGGATAATCCAAGAACAAGTTCGGTGCTTTGGTATCCGTTGCACAAAAATCCTTACCCACAACTGTTTCGTTGTCGTAATGATCACTAACTCTAAATTCTACGTGATAACTTCCAAGAATAGAGGGTTTGAAATTGTAAAGTTGCGGAAAATTAGAAAAGTTTGCAAATGTTTTTGAACCCGTTGGACTCAATATCGTAAGAGTTGAGCAATCTATTCCATTCTCATCATATGCATCCACCGATATCGAAATCTGTTCTCCTAACTCTACAATCGATGATACAGTAATTGTCGCATTTGGAGGTGAGCTTTCCACTACAGATACATTGATTAAATCTTGTACTTCAAGAGTGCCTTTGTATCCTATTACTTTTATTGTATGTTCGCTAGCTGATAGAGCGGTATAGGTAGTCACATATGGTTTGGTGTTCTTTTCCACGATTTTTTGATCATCAAAGTAAAATTCGACTTTATCAACGTTGGTGGCATTGACTGAAATTTCGAACTCATCACCAAGTGGTATTTCTGAACCATCTGAAGGAGCCAATATTTTAATGGCTGGTGCTGATAAACTATCCAAAACCAATACTGAAAAATTCTCGTTTGTATAATAACCCATGTTATCGTAAACCGTGACAGTCCCTGTTATTGTTTTATCAATCTGCACATTCGGAGCGAGTAAATTAAAAACCCCCGTGGTATTAGAAGCTATGGTTGTATCGAATTTTACTCTGTAATATGATATACCTTTATCATCAATAGCAGTTACCTTGCATTGAAAAGAATCTCCTTCGACAACTTCTGAAGGAGCGTCGATATTATTTATCTCTGGGGGTTTATTTGGAAATATGATGTTACATGAGACACTGAACATCAAGAAAATGAGTGTAACTAAAAACAATAACAGATACCTTTTTACATTCATTCCTCTTTTCCCCTTTCCTTCAATTATTTCTATATCTCCAAATAATAGTTCTACTGCTTTTGTTTTAGCTCCTTATTTGTTATAATTTCTGTGAATGATTCTTTTTTATTTTGTGAGGTGATTAAAGGCGTTTCTGAAAAGGCTGAATATACCAATCAATGTTGATCTAATAGGTATTTTAGGACAATACGATAGAAATCTCAGACGGGCAAGAGATGAATTTGGAGTTTCAATTAAAATTGAGGACAATGAATTAATAATATCTGGTGAGAATGAGCATAATGTTGATTTAGCTTGGATGCTTTTTAAAGAACTCATTGATATGGCCAATGCTAAGGGATTTGTGGATGTCGGAGAATTGAATTATCTAATAGAAAAACTTAAAGAGATGGATAATAAGAATTCTGAAGAAGATGGTATAGCAAAGCAAATTTTTTCTACTTCACTTCTTGGTGAAAAGATAAAACCAAAAACCCTTGGACAGAAAAGATACATGGAAGCAATGGAAAGAAACGATATTGTCTTTGCTATAGGACCAGCTGGTACTGGTAAGACTTATCTTGCGGTTGCAAAAGCTATAGATTCATTAAAAAAGGGTATAGTGCAAAGAATAATATTAACTAGACCGGCGATAGAAGCGGGTGAAAAACTAGGATTCTTGCCTGGAACTTTCATGGAAAAAGTGGATCCATATTTGAGACCTCTATACGACGCGATGTTTGATATGATGAGCTTTGGTAAATTTCAGAGTTATCGCGAGAGAGGAATAATAGAGATCGTTCCACTTGCCTATATGCGTGGTAGAACATTGAACAATGCTTTTGTTATACTGGATGAGGCACAAAATACAACTCACCAACAGATGAAAATGTTTCTAACAAGAATAGGTTTCAATTCAAAGGCGGTCATAACTGGTGATGTAACACAAGTGGACCTTGAAAAAGGGAAAATTTCTGGTTTAATAGAAGCTGCAAAGATACTTGATGGAATCGAAGGAATAATGTTCGTTTACCTTAACAAAGAGGATGTGGTGAGACATCCGCTCGTAAAAAAGATAATAAAAGCTTACGAGGATTATGAAAGGGAAAATCAAGATGTTCAATGAAATGAGAAAATCGTTAGAAAATTTACTGAGGCTCTTTTCGAATAAATGGTATATATTCATTTCACAAGCTTTTGTACTTTTTTTCATGAAATATTCTTTGTACTTTTTGAACATAGAGCGCTCAATAGTTGAGTATCTCATGCTCGTATCTTTGGTATTTATAACCTGTGAACTTGGTATAAGCAAAGTGAGATTCTTTAAGTTGCATAGGAGTTATGTATTCACCTTTTATTCCATACTGACCGTTGGTATGATTTTGAACTCTTTGAGTTACAGTTATTTTGGATATCCTGGTATTTCAATATTCCTACCTGTATCTTTGATAACGATTTTAATGGGCACAACTGCAGGGATATCCTCAACATATTATTTTTCTCTTTCCTCCGCGATAATATTGAATTACTCTTTGAAATATTCTCTTTTTTTTCTTTTTGTTGGCAGCCTCACAGTTTTTCTAACACGAAGAATAAACAAAAGAATAGACATCGCGAGAGCGGCCATATTCGTTTCATTGCTCCAAGCAGTTCTCTTTGCAATAAACGAGAATTTTTTTATTCCAATATCAACTTACACGAATATTGTGAGAGGATTCTTGAATCCGATTCTATCCTCCATAATTACAATTGGGATTTTACCCTATATAGAGTATGGAAGCAGGATCTATTCAAGTATAGGAATGCTGGAATTGGGTAACTTGAGTCACCCTCTTTTAAAGCAATTATCAATTAAAGCACCTGGAACATATTATCATAGTGTTATCCTTGCTAATTTAGCGGAAGCAGCTGCAGAAAAGATAGAGGTTAATCCAATATTGGCCAGAGTTGGTTCTTATTTCCATGATATAGGAAAAATGAAAAAACCAGAATTTTTTATTGAAAATCAGCAACTTGAAAACCCACATTCTTCTTTACACCCAAGTTTGAGCCATATAGTGTTGAATTTCCATGTTAAGGCCGGTAGCGAATTAGCTCGAAAATACAGACTTCCTTTATTGATCGAGGATATAATAAAACAACACCATGGTGTAAGAATCCAAAAGTTCTTCTATCATAAAGCAAAAGAAGTGAATCCTGAGGTCAAAGAGGAAGACTTCAGGTACCCCGGACCCAAGCCACAATTTAAAGAAGCCGGAATAATAATGCTTGCTGATTCCATAGAGGCAGCTATTAGAAGCATAAAAGATCCAACCCCTTCAAAAATAGAAGAAATGGTTACCGAGATTGTTAACGATATATACAATGAAAGGGAACTTGATGAGTCTGGTCTAACTTTAAAAGATCTCGAACTGATAATTGAAGAATTCGTAAGAGTTCTTGTGAGCACTTATCATCAAAGGATAGAGTATCCCCGTGAAGAAACCAAAAACAATCTTGTAACTTTAAAGGAGAGTATTGAAGATGAAAGTGAACATAATAAATAATACAGATGAAAAAATTGTTAACATGCTTCCAATTTATGATATTATCTACGAGGTTTTGGGAATGATAAAAACTAAATCGTTGAAAATCGATAAAGAAATGAACGTTGTTTTCGTTGATAAGCAATCAATAAAGAGTATGAACTACCAATTCAGAGGTAAGAATACCGAAACAGATGTCTTGAGTTTCCAATATGACGACGATGATGAGATTTTTGGCGAGATAATACTTTGCCCGGAAGTTATCAAGACACAAGCACCAAATTTTAATAATTCATTCGACAAAGAGTTGACTTATATGCTAATACATGGTATCTTACATCTTGCTGGGTACGAACATGAAGATGATCCAAGAAAAGCAAAGGAAATGTTTCGTATTCAAGAAGAAATATTCAGTGTAATAAAAAATAAATACATAGACAAAACTTAATTTACATTAGCGGGACAGTATCCCTTCTTTAATACCCCTTGAGAAGGCACCCCCCAACAGAGACTGTCCCGCCTTTTTTATTACAAAGAGAGAGGTGGAAAAATGGGAGTGAGGGTTCGTTTTGCACCAAGTCCAACTGGGTATCTACACGTCGGAGGAGCCAGAACTGCTCTATTCAATTTTTTATTTGCCAAAAATCAAGGTGGTACGTTTGTATTGAGGATAGAAGATACTGATCTCGAAAGATCAACAAAAGAATCAGAGATGGCATTGATTGATTCATTGAAATGGCTTGGAATAACATGGGATGAAGGTCCTGATGTCGATGGTGGTTACGGCCCCTACAGACAGAGTGAAAGACTCAATTTATATAGAGAAATCACAGAACAGCTCATAAAGAAAGATAGAGCTTATGAAGTTTATGTTCATCCTGAAGAATTAGAGGAGTTGCGTGAGAAACTTCAGAGTGAGGGAAGATTACCACATTATAATCGAGAAATGCTTGAAAAATTCAATACTAAAAAGAGAATCGAAGAGTTTAAAAACAACGGTAAAAATCCGGTTGTTTTTTTTGTTTTCAACGACAAAGAGTACGAGATAAACGATCTGATAAAAGGAAAGGTAACATTTAGAAAAGGAGCTATTGGAGACTTTGTACTTTTAAGGAGCAATGGGATACCGACATACAATTTTGCCTGTGTTATCGATGATCATTTTATGCATATAACCCATGTTATACGTGGGGACGATCATCTCTCTAATACCCTTAGACAAGTTGCTTTGTACGAAGCTCTTGGATGGGAAATGCCGAATTTTGCACATGTTTCAATGATACTTGGACCAGATGGGAAGAAGTTAAGTAAAAGGCATGGCGTGTCATCAGTTGAGGGATACAGAAGCAAAGGATATCTTCCTGAAGCAATGATTAATTATCTTGCTCTTTTAGGCTGGTCACATCCCGAAGGGAAGGAAATTCTGAGTTTAGAAGAATTAATAACCAGTTTCTCGCTGGATAGGGTTAGTTCGAATCCGGCGATATACGATGAAAATAAACTTAAATGGATGAACGGGTATTATATAAGAAACTACGATATAGAAAAACTCACCAGGATCTCGAAGAAGTTCATTGTGAATTCCGGATTGTGTGATGAAGAGGAGTTCGATGATAAATTCGAATGGTTTGAAGAAGCGATAAACTCCGTTAGAAACGGTATAGATGAATTGATCGAATTACCGGAAAAATTGAAAGTTTACTTTGAAAATCCTAAATTCATTTCGACTGAGCTGAATTTGAGCCCTGAATTGATTGAAGTATACTCAAAACTTTTGGATAACCTTGAAAAAGCTGAAAGATGGAATAAAAACGAGATTCTGAATATTTTCAGGAAAACGTTGAAAGGGCACAAAAAAATAAGCAGAAAAGACTTCTACATGAATCTTAGAATCATTTTAACTGGGAAAACAGAAGGTCCAGAATTATTGGATATCATTTATCTGCTTGGTAAAGAAAGAGTTTTAGCAAAGCTTTCAGATATTGTAAAGTGAGGTGATTCAGTGATTTACATATATAACACTCTAACAGGTAAAAAGGAAAAGTTCGAACCCTTAGAAAAGGATGTCGTCAGGATGTATACTTGCGGTCCCACTGTTTACAACTATGTGCACCTTGGTAACGCAAGACCCGCTGTGGTTTTCGATACTTTTAGAAGGTATCTGGAATACAGAGGATACAGGGTAGTCTATGTGCAAAACTTCACTGATATTGATGACAAAATAATAAATCGAGCTCATGAGCTCGGTATCGAATCCAAGAAATTATCGGAAAAGTTCATAAAAGAATACAGGATTGACGCTACAAAACTTGGAGTAAGAGAAGCTAACTTTCATCCTAAAACAACGGATTTTATAAAAGAAATAATAGAATTCATCGAAGAATTGATCAAGAAGGGATATGCTTACATAGTTGATGGTGATGTGTATTTTAGTGTTAGAAAATTCAAAAAGTATGGCGAACTTTCCCATAGAGATATTAACGAACTTATGGTTGGTGCAAGAATAGAGCCGGGTGAGAAGAAAAAAGATCCTTTGGATTTCGCACTTTGGAAATCTGCTAAAACCAATGAACCTTTCTGGAAGAGTCCGTGGGGAAATGGAAGACCTGGATGGCATATAGAGTGCTCTGTGATGTCAACGAGGATACTCGGCAAGACCTTTGATATACACGCTGGGGGCAATGATTTGATATTTCCACATCATGAAAATGAAAAGGCTCAAACGGAGGCATTGACTGGAGAACTTTTTGCTAAATACTGGATGCACAATGGCATGATAAACTTCAAAGGCATGAAAATGTCGAAATCCACTGGAAATTTCGTCGTTCTACGTGAATCATTGAGAACATTTGGAAAGGATGCTATAAGATATTTTCTGCTATCAAAGCACTATCGGAGTCCCATCGATGCAAGTGTGGAACTATTGCATGATGCAAAAAGAGCTACCCAAAGGGTCAATGAAACATTGGATCGAATAGCCAAACTGCTTGATAAAGATCTCATAATTCCTTCGAGTGAATCGAAGTGGATAAAAGAAAAGAGGAGTCAAATAGTAGAAGCACTCGATGATGATTTTAATACTCCTAAAGCATTGGGAGTCATTTTCGATGTGATCAGAGAGATGAATTCCACGGATGATAAAACCATACTCGAGGAAGGTTATTATCTAATAAGAGAAGAATTTGGACCTGTATTTGGATTGTTCGATGTGCCTCAAGAAAATGTTTCAACGCAAAAATTGGATGATGTATTGAAAGTAGTAATAAATGTGAGGAATGAGTTTAGAAGAAACAAAAATTTCGAAATGGCTGATAAGATAAGAAATGAATTGAACAACATAGGTGTAAGGTTAAAAGATACTCCGAATGGTACTGAGTGGAGCATAGATTGATTGGAAAATTTCAATTTTCAAAGCCCTTTTGGGCTTTTTTTATTCTAATTCATGAGAAAATTTTGATAATAATAGAATTGATTTATGATAATCTAATCACTATTCTTTTGACTTTAAGATTCAAAAGATGTTATAATATAGGAAAATAGCAGGAAGAAAGTTTTAAAACTGGAGGGATGGGGATGCGCGGTTTTTTTGTCAATAATTGGATCTTTGGAGATACTCCAATAGAGGCAGTTGTTGAGAGAGTATCAAAAATAGGGTTCGATGGTATAGAACTTGTAGGTGAACCGAAAATTTATAAAGGGAACTACGTAAGAAGGTTGATTGAAGATCATGGCTTGAAGGTTTGTTCAATCTGCGGTATGTTCCCAGGTCCCGAAAAAGATGATCTGAGAGCAGCTTGTCATCCAGAATCTTCTGAGAGGCAAAAGGCTTTGGATTATATTAAAGCTTGTGTTGATTTAGCAATCGAAGTTGGGGCAAGAAGTGTATTAGTTGTACCGAGTTTGGTTGGTCAACCGGCTTATTTCAAATCAAAGGAAGAAGATCTGGAAATATCAAAAGAAGTTATGTCAAAAGCAGCTGAATATGCTGAAAATAATGGTATCCTACTTACATTGGAACCTATAAATAGATATGAGGTTGGTTTAATAAACAGTCTAGAAGAGGCAATTGAATATTGTAAGGATATAAACAATGAACACTTCAGAACCATGGGTGACACTTTTCATATGCAAATGGAGGAGCCAGATGGCATTCCAAATGCTATAAGAAGAACTGGGAGATATTGGTTACAGCACTTGCATGTTGCGGATAACACACGTAGAGCTCCTGGAATGGGGACCATGCCCTGGCGAGAAATAATACGTGCACTTTACGATATAAAGTATGAAGGTGCAGTTTCATGCGAGCCGCTTCCCAAAGGAGCTTCTCCTTACGATGCGAGAAAAGGGAAGATCCCTGCTGAGAAATTGGATACCGAATTGAAAAAAGGGTTAGAATTTTTGAAGCGTGAAATGGAAACTGTTCTTGAGGTATTAGATAGTGGAAGATGATTTACCATACTTTAATAAGGGGGGATTTTTTTATGAGAAAGCTCTGGATATTTTTGCTGATCAGTGTCATGATCTTACTAACAGTTTCATCTCTTGCAACTTATAAGATTGCCTTCATTCCAAAACTCGTAGGTATACCTTATTTCAATGCCATGGAAGCTGGTGGCAAAAGGGCGGCAAAAGACTTAGGTGTGGAATTTATCTACACTGGCCCCACTACAGACAGTGTCGCAAAACAAATTGAAATAATTGACAATCTTATTACCAAAGGTGTAGATGCAATTGCGGTTGCTCCAAATGATCCGGCTGCCATAACCCCAATAATGAAGAAAGCGAAAGGAAAAGGAATACTCACGATGACTTCAGATACTGATGGGGCGCAAAATGTCAGAGAAGTATTTGTTAACCAAGCTAGACCACGAGACATAGGATACGCGGTAATGGATGTTGTGGCAGAATTGATGGACTACAAAGGAAAATTCGCCATAGTTTCTGGAGGCCCAACTGCATGGAATTTGAACACTTGGATCATGTACCTGCAGCAGAGACTTGCCGAGTATCCCGATATTGAGCTCGTCACCATCAGATACGCTGGTGAAGATGTCCAAAAAGCCGTCGATGTTGGATTGAGTGTGATACAAGCATTCCCGGATATAAAGGTTATTGTTGGAATGAACAGTACTTCAGCTCCAGGCGTCGCTGAGGCCGTTGAACTTGCGGGAAAAGTTGGGCAAATATGGGCAACCGGTATAACCGTTCCAAGTATGATGAAAGAGCACATGAAGAAAGGATCCGTTAAAAAATTCGTACTTTGGGACCCAGAAAACCTCGGTTATCTAACCGTATGGGCTGCCAAGTATCTACTCGATGGCAATGAGTTCCCTGCAAATAAACCTATAGATGTACCTGGAATAAGTACAAAACCTATCTATTATCCGGGGACCAAAGAACTCGTTCTTGGACCACCACTTGTTTTCACACCTGAAAACATTGATAAATACAATTTCTGATTTGATCGATCTTTATAATTATCAGAAAGGGGCATTTTGATGCCCCTTTTTTATAAAAGGAGGAGATGGTTTTGGAGCCAATTCTCAAGGCAAAAAAGATTGTCAAGAACTTTGGTGGCGTTAAAGCTTTAAGGGAAGTTGATTTCGATCTATTCGCTGGTGAAGTTCATGCACTCGTAGGTGAAAACGGAGCAGGCAAATCCACCCTAATAAAGATCTTAACCGGTGTATTGGAACCAGATAGTGGTGAAATAGAGTATTTTGGTAAAAAACTTGTTTTGAAATCTCCTCGTGAAGCTCATGAAGCTGGAATAGTAGCGGTTTACCAAGAACCTCTGGTTTACAAACATTTGTCAGTCGTGGAAAACATTTTTCTTGGCAACGAGATAAAAAAGAAAAACGGTAATGTGGACTGGCAAAGGGAAAGGAGTATAACAAGAGAACTTTTGAAATCCTTGGATATCGATCCATATTTTATAGATGAACCTATGGGAAGTCTTAGTACCGGATTGCAACAGCTCACACTCATTGCAAAAGCGTTGAACTACAATGCAAAAGTGATTATTTTCGATGAACCAACCGCGATTCTTACCGAACACGAAGCTCAACGATTATTCTCAATAATAGAAAGATTGAAGGAAAAGGGAGTAGGAATTATATATATAAGTCACAGGTTAGAGGAATTACCTCAAATAGCTGACAGGATAACAATAATGAGGGATGGACAGGTGATGGGGAATTTTGACATGAACCAAGTGACCCGCGAAAAGATAATCGAACTTATGGCTGGGCACACTTTAATAGAAGAACTCAAACGGACACCTCCAGAGTACACAGATGTTGTCTTGGAAGTCAGAAATTTGAGTAAGAAGGGAATGTATCAGGATATAGATTTCAAACTGTATAGAGGAGAAATATTAGGATTTTCAGGGCTTGTAGGCGCTGGTCGTAGTGAAGTAATGCAAACCATATTCGGTTTGATAAAACCTGATTCTGGAGAAATAATAATTAATGGAAAAAAGGTCAATGTAAAAGATCCTTCGATCGCCATGAAACTGGGTATTGCTTATATTCCCGAAGATAGAGGATCTCAAGGGCTTTTCAAAGCACTAACAATAAATTTCAATGTAACCATACCTATCATAGAGCAACTCACCAAATTTTTGGGAATTGTTGATAATTCACGTGAGAAAGAAATCGCAACGAGATATTTGAAATGGCTTCAAATAAAAGCTCCATCGATCTACACACTCGTGAACAACTTGAGTGGAGGGAATCAACAAAAAGTTTTGATAGCTAAATGGCTCGCCACTTCTCCAAAGATACTGATACTCGATGAACCGACTCGAGGTGTCGACGTGGCCGTGAAATCTCAGATACACAATGAAATATTGAGATTAGCGGATAGTGGTATATCAATAATAGTTGTTTCTTCCGAATTGCCGGAAATAATTAAGTTGTCAGATAGAGTGATAGTGATGCACGAAGGAAGAATAACTGGAAGGTTTGACAAGAAGGAATCTATAACTCCAACTAATCTTCTGAACGCAGCAACCGGTGCTAGAATGGTATATTCCAGAGATTGAGGAAGGGGGATAAAGATGGGGCTAAAAAGGGTCATCAAAAGCCGTGAGTTAACAGTAAGCTTGGTAATGATTGGTTTGGTAATATTCTTCAGTCTATCTTCCAAGCGTTTCTTCACAGCAAATAATATACGAAATATTCTACTCCAAGTTTCAAGTATAGGTGTTGCCAGTATTGGAATGACAATGATCATAATAACCGGTGGAATAGATGTCTCAGCGGGATCGATACTCGGAATCGTTGCGGTTGTACTTGGAAAAGCCGCTGTTGGTGGGTTTCCGGCATGGCTTGCAATAATTTTGGGAATATTGGTTGGATTGGCACTTGGTAGCGTGAATGCTTCGTTCGTGGCTTTATTAGGGATCCCCCCAATAATAGTTACACTTGGTATGATGAGTTTACTTCGCTCATTGACATACACTTTTTTGGGTGGAAGATGGATAGCTTCTTTGCCAGAATCCATTAGATGGATGGGGCTTGGAAAAATATTGAATATTCCTATTCCCATATGGCTGACGATTATTTTGATAGCCTACTTCAGCTATTTCATGAAATATAAATCCCTGGGTAGATATGTGTACGCTGTTGGTAACAATATAGAGGCAACCAGAATAGCGGGGGTAAATACCAAGCGGGTTCTCTTCTTTGTGTATGCTTTGGCCGGTTTGTTGTATGGAGTAGCAGGTGCCATTGTAGTGGGAAGAACTGGCATAGTTCAAACTAACACAGGAAACAACTTTGAACTTCAAGTTATTGCTGCAACCGTTCTCGGAGGCACCAGCATTCTTGGGGGAAAAGGGACCGTTTTTGGAAGTTTGCTCGGTTCTCTGTTGATTGCTCTTTTATCCAATGGCTTGATACTCTTGAATGTTCCTGCACTCACTGAAGGATTGATAATAGGTATCTTGATTCTTGGATCTGTAGCCATAGATGTTATTAAAAACAGAGGTGAAGAATAATGAAAAAATTTCTAAATCTCATGGCAACCAACAGATCGTTTTTTCTATTTATCTTTCTCATAGCAATGTTCTTAGTTTTTTCTTTCGTAATACCGGAATTTTCCACAATATACAATATACTCAACATGACAAAGTATGGTGTTGAAATAGGCCTTTTGGCATTTGCAGAAACGCTGATAATAATCTCGGGTGGTGGCGGAATAGACTTATCGATAGGTTCCATACTGAGTTTGAGCGCCATGGTTATAGGCGTATTAGCAGGAAGACTCGGTATGAATATAGTTTTAGCCTCGATTTTAGGATTGATTGCAGGAGGGCTCTGTGGAGCCGTAAATGGATTTTTCGTGAGTTTCTTGAGGATGCCGCCATTGATAGTTACCTTATCAACCATGTATGTTTACGACTCTCTTGCACTTTTAATAGCAGTTGATAAATGGGGAAATCCAATGCCTGTCTCAAATTTTCCATATGGTTACTTTTTTATAGGTCAACAAACATATTTCAATATTCCGTTTCAAGTCATAGCGATATTTATTCCGTTGGCTTTGATCCTTCATTTCTTGTTGTCCAAGACAACTTTTGGTAGATATCTCTTCGCTACAGGAAACAGTGAGGTTGTTGCCAGATTTTCCAATGTCCCTGTGAAAAAGATCAAGTTTTCAGTGTACGTAATCGGAGGATTTTTAGCAGGTCTTGCAGCGTTGATAATGACCTCGAGGATTGCAAGTGCGAGGCCAGACCTTGGAGCTGGATTGAATCTACAAGCAATAACCATAGCGGTCTTAGGTGGAACAAACATAATGGGAGGAGAAGGCAGTATACTTGGAACACTGATGGCTATAGTAGTTATAACCGCTTTGTACAATGGATTGCAGCTCGCTGGTATTAGTTCCATTTGGCAAGTTGGAACACTTGGTATAATATTGATAGGAAGTGCAATAGCAAATATAATTCTCTCGAGAAAATACAGTTCTGTTGAATAAATACAAGGAGGAATGAAGAAATGCATGAAGATCCAAAAAAGTTGGTTTTTGAACCGGAAATTGCTTGGAAAAAAAGAAAAAGAGAAGAAATCGAAAGATTCAGCAAAGAATATTCGAAATTTTTAACAAAATCCAAAACGGAAAGATTGGTAGTAAAGAACTTGGTAACAGATGCCGAGGAACATGGCTTTTCTGACGATATCTCATCCGATAGATTTTACGTTGTTAACAAAGACAAAACCGTTGCCTTTTTCAGGATTGTCGATGATTTAAAGAATGGATTGAATATAATCGCTACACACATCGATTCTCCAAGAATAGATTTAAAGCCAAGGTTTTTGTTTGAAGATAGTGGGATTCTCCTTTTAAAAACACATTATTATGGTGGTATAAAAAAGTACCATTGGCTCAATATCCCTTTGTGTTTAAAAGGGGTTATATTCAAAACCGATGGAAGTACAGTGGAAGTATCCATAGGTGATGAGCCAGCCGAGCCAATTTTAGTGATTCCTGATTTACTACCACACTTGGATAAGGAAGATAAGAAAGTAACTGAAAAATTTCAAGGAGAAGATTTGGCACCAATAGCCGGAACCATTCCAATTGAAGAAGAGGAGAAAGAAGCGGTAAAACTCTTTATCCTAAAGCTTTTGAACGAAAAATATGGGGTAACTGAGGAAGATCTTTTAGGGGCTGATCTTGAGTTAGTACCTGCATTTGAGGCAAGAAGTGCTGGCCTTGATAGGTCCCTGATTGCGGGATATGGCCATGACGACAGAGTTTGTGCTTATAGTGCTTTTCGAGCTATTTTGGATTCGATGTCA
>DQYP01000228.1 GCA_011043375.1 Thermotogaceae bacterium
GATGGCTGGTAATTTTGGGAAACAACGGTTTGATAAATAGAACTCTTTTGTACTTTGGCGTGATAGATAAACCATTGAGTTTGATGTATAATCAATGGTCAGTAATACTGGTGATCGTTTACATGTACCTACCATACATGATATTCCCACTTTACAGTTCCATCGAAAAATTTGATTTTCAACTCTTGGAGGCAGCAATGGATCTCGGTGCAAGCAGACTTCGTGCAATTTTCAATATTCTGTTACCTTCGATAAAAGGTGGAATAAGTGCAGGAATAATTTTGGTATTCATACCAGCTCTTGGTTCTTATGCAATTCCAGATCTCGTCGGTGGTAAAGATGGTGCTATGCTTGGCAATTTAATAGCACGCCAATTGACAGCTGCGAGAAATTGGCCTTTGTCTTCCGCGATCTCTATAATATTTTTGTTGATATCCACTGTTGGTCTTCTGATTTATTTTAGGTTGGAAACAGCGCAGCATAAAAAAAATAAAGCAATTTACGAAGATTATATGAAGGAGGAGACAAGCAAAGTTGAGTGAAACTTTAAAGATACTAGGAAAAAGACGTTTTTCATTCATCATAACTGCATTGACAATGATCTTTTTTTACCTTCCTATAGTTATACTTATAATCTTCTCATTCAATAATGCATATCGAGGGGTAATATGGACTGGGTTCACCTTAAAATGGTATTCATTGCTTTTTAAAGATGATAAGATATGGCGAGCATTTTTAAACACAGCGATAATTGCGATTACATCTTCCACGATAGCAACAGTAATTGGTGTATTGTCAGCTGTCGGAATATATTGGCATGAATTCAAACTCAAAAAATATTTTCAAGGATTGATATACACACCGCTCATAATTCCCGATATACTCATGGGAGTCTCAATGTTGATGCTCTTTGTTTCACTGAAAATACCTCTTGGACTTTTTACCATTTTTGTGGCACATGTGACCTTTTCCATATCATACGTTATTTTAATAGTGATAGCAAGACTTGAAAATTTCGATTATTCAATTGTAGAAGCTGCCCAAGATTTAGGTGCAAATTGGCATCAAATTTTTTTCAAAATCGTGATACCAATGATCAAACCAGCGATAATAGCGAGCTTTCTTTTGAGTATAACCCTCTCCATTGATGATTTTGTAATAACCTTTTTCGTAGCCGGCCCAGGCTCAACTACCCTTCCTTTACAGATATACTCAATGATCAAATTTGGTGTTTCTCCCGAAATAAATGCTCTTTCTACTCTGCTAATAGCTGGAACACTTTTACTTTCGATAATTGGATTGAAATTCAGAAGATTGATCTTCAGCTAATCGATAAGTTGGAACTTTTCATCGATTAGCTGGATTTTTCCTCGAGATATTCCTGTATGTTTTTCATGGCTTCAACTATATGCCTATCGGCTATCGAATAAACGATTTTTCTACCATCTCTAACCCCTTTAACGAGATTCAAATGCCTCAAAATTCTGAGCTGTTGTGAAACCAAAGGTTGGCTGAGTTCCAAGACGCTTGATATCCCACTGACACACATAGGCTCATTCATTAGCAAATAAAGAATTTTCATTCTGTTCATGTTTCCAAGTGCTGAGAAAATTTCTTCTGCCTTTTTCAATATATCTATCCTCTCTTCTAAGTACCTTTTCAGCTCTTGGTGTTTTGACTCCACTGTTTCACTCCCATCTATTGGTTGTTTGCTTCATTCGTTTCAATTTAAAGAATTCTTCTCGCTCGAATTCCTCCAAAGTATCCTGTATGAATTTTATGGATTCTTTCAATTGAGGAATAACGATATTTTCAAGGGAAGAAACCCTCTTTTTTGTCTTGTTGACTTCGTACGCGAGCTTATAAACTTTGTTTTCTATCATGGCAGCCTCTACTATAAGTTCAAGAACTCTTCTAAATGATAGATATGCCTTGTCCAATGCTGCATCGGTTCTGTAAATTTCATAAGGTATTTCCCAAGGTACATCTTCCTTATAGATTTCGGGAACCTCAACTCCCATCACACTTCTGAATCTTATTCGCAAAGCATCATACTCGGGAACACCATCTGCATATTCTTCGACATTCTCAATCCCAAGATCCAAATTTGCCAATTGCAGCGATTCATAAGCCTGTTCGAACACTTTGAGGATTTCCTCTTGTATTTGCTTTGCACTCTCTATAAGTTCCACTAATTCTCTCATTATTATGTTTCTTTTCTTTTCCAACAACTCATGACCTTGTGATGCCAATACGAGTTGTTGCTTCAAATTTATTAGATTACCCTTGGTGGGAACCGTTTGGCTGAAGATCATCGTTCCACCTCATTTTTTATAATACATCTCTATATATTCTTTATTTACTCTCGTCAACTCCGTTTCCGGTAGCATTGAAAGTAGTTTCCAAGCTATGTCTAAGGTTTGATCAAGGGACCTACTTTCGTCAAAGGCCTGATTGACAAATTTTTCCTCAAAAGCTCTACCGAAATTTAAATATAATTTATCTATATCTGGCAGATCCTCTTCGCCGATTATAGCTGCAAGGGATCTTATTTCAATGACATGGGAATAAGACGCAAAAAGTTGAGATGCAACATTTGGATGATCGTCTCTGGTATAACCTTTTCCTATCCCATCCTTCATCAATCTCGAAAGAGAAGGCAGTACATCGATTGGTGGATATATGTTCTTTCTGTTCAGCTCTCGTGATAAAACGATTTGACCCTCGGTTATGTATCCCGTCAAATCAGGTACAGGATGGGTTATATCATCATTTGGCATGGTCAATACGGGAATTTGAGTAACCGATCCGTCCTTACCTTTTATCATACCCGCTCTCTCGTATATGGAAGCAAGATCCGAATACAAATACCCAGGAAATCCTTTTCTCCCTGGAATTTCGCCCCTGTAATTTGAGAGCTCTCTCAATGCCTCACAATAATTTGTCATGTCGTTCAGTATCACCAAAACATGTTTTCCAAGCTCAAATGCGAGATATTCTGCCGCTGTGAGTGCGACTCTCGGTGTTGCTATCCTTTCAACAACTGGATCACTTGCTAAGTTGAGGAAAACAACCATGTTTTTGATTGCCCCACTCTCTTCAAAATTTTTCACAACGAAATTCGCATCATCTTTTTTTAAACCTATAGCTGCAAAAACAACTGAAAACTCTTCGTTGGATTTCAACTTTGCCTGTTTCGCAACTTGAACTGCCAGTTTATTGTGAGGTAATCCATTACCAGAAAATATTGGAAGCTTCTGCCCTCTTATTAGAGTCAACATACCATCTATTGCTGAAACACCAGTTTGAATGAAATTCCTTGGATATTCTCTTGCTGCCGGATTTATAGCAGAACCGTTTATATCCATACTTTTAGTGGAAACTATCTCTCCCAAATCATCTATGGGACGCCCCAAACCATCGAAAACCCTTCCAAGGATATCCGGAGATAGATTTATTTCCAACGGTTTACCAAGAAACCGAACTTTGGGTTCTTTCAAAGCTAAACCTTGGGTTCCTTCAAATACCTGTATTATAGCAGTATCCTCGTTCACCAATATAACCTTTCCAATCTTCTTTTGATTATTCTGTTCTATTTCCACAACTTCATCGTATCTCACGTTTTTGACATTTCTCATTATTATCAAAGGTCCACGTATTTCCGAAACACCTATGTATTCTTTCAAGGCCATTTCTTCCACCTCACAGTTTTTCGAAGATTGTCATGCATATGTTTTGTCTAATTTATCGAAATGCTCCTTCAAAAATGCTTCTACTTTTTCGAAGTCCTCCAGATTCGAGATCTCTTCCTTCATCGTCAACAATTTTGAAACCAGTTCCGAAGGTAGGATTTGACTTATCGCTATGGATTTCTCAACAAGCTTCTTTGCTCTATAGTATGTATCTATCACAATTTTCAACAAGTTATACTGTTTCTCCAAAGGACAAAAGGAGTCCACATCACTGAAAGCATTTTGTTGCAAGATTCCGACTTTTATTATTCTGGATACTATAACTGTTAATTTTTGATCATCCGGCAGCACATCTTCTCCCACTATCTTTATGATCTGTTGCAACCTATCATCTTCTGCTAATAGTTTCATTGCTTCGTTTCTATAATTACTCCATTTTTCTGCGATATTTTTTTGAAACCATTCTTCAAGGTTTTCGGTGTATTCACTGTAGCTCGTCAACCAATTTATTGACGGATAATGTCTCGAGTATGCTAAATTTTTATCTAATCCCCAAAAACATCTCACAAATCTTTTGGTACTTTGAGTAACTGGTTCTGAAAAATCACCGCCAGGTGGTGATACAGCTCCTATTACTGTCACCGAACCTGTTGTACCATTGAGGTTTTCACTGATACCAGCCCTCTCATAGAATTGACCGATTCTTGAAGCTAAATATGAGGGATAACCTTCTTCTGCTGGCATCTCTTCAAGTCTCCCCGAAAGCTCCCTCAAAGCTTCTGCCCACCTTGAAGTGGAGTCTGCCATTACCGCAACATTATATCCCATATCCCTGAAATATTCTGCAATAGTTATCCCCGTGTATATTGAAGCTTCTCTCGCCGAGACAGGCATATTTGAAGTGTTTGCAATCAGAACCGTTCTATTCATCAATGGCACATTGTTGCGGGGATCTTTCAGCTTTGGAAATTCCTCCAAAACCTCTGTCATTTCATTGCCACGTTCACCACATCCAATATAAACGATAACATCAGCATCCGCCCATTTTGCCAACTGATGTTGAGTTATAGTTTTACCCGTTCCAAATCCCCCTGGAATAGCTGCCGTTCCACCCTTACTTATCGGAAAAAAGATATCTATAACTCTTTGGCCTGTAATCAAGGGTATCGATGGTTCAAGCCTCTTCTTCACAGGTCTTGGGATTCTCACAGGCCATTCCTGATACATCTTGATTTCTACAATGCCATTTTCTGTCTCTACTTTGGCGAGTGTTTCCATCACCGTATAGCTACCACTCGGTTTTATTTCAATAATCTTACCTTTTCCTAAAAGAGGGGGAACCATTATTTTATGTTTCAAACTCTGTGTTTCTTGTAACTCCGCTATCACATCTCCACCGCTCACGACGTCACCTTTCTGCTTGAGAATGGTGATCTCCCAATATTTCGTTGTATCCAGTGCAAACGCATCGACTCCACGACTGATGAATGATCCGGTTTTTCTCATCAATTCTTCCAAAGGCCTTTGAATCCCATCGTATATGTTATTCAACAAACCTGGCCCCAAGACAACCGAGAGAAGTTTTCCGGTTCTTTTCACAGGTTCTCCTGGCCTCAGCATGGAGGTTTCTTCATACACCTGAACTGTTGCCATATCACCATTTATACCTATGACTTCCCCTATCAATCCCAAGTTACCCACACGTACCATTTCATTCATAAACACTCCTTGGGCATCTCTCACTTTGACAACGGGACCGTTTATTTCCCTAATCTTCACTGTAATTCACCTACCTCTTCAAGGATGAGAGCGAATATTTTTGCCTTGTTTTCCTCGAGGAATGAATCAACAGTGTTTCTAATGCTTACATGTTCTCCTCTTAAAACTATCCCACCTTCAATGCTTTCATCTGTCTCAACGACTTTGGAGGATACTATTTCCAGAATCATTTCTTTATCGTTGGGATTACAAACGACAGTATAATCCTCGTCCATAATTTTGTCCGCATCCAAATACAGCTTCTGATAAAAATATTTTTTCCTCTCCATTGGTAGATTCAGCAATTGCCTTTTCAATCCGGCTAAAATCTTTTCAAATAGCAGATTTTTAAGTTTTAATCTTTCTTGTCTTAGGATTAACTCTGCCTTAGATTCCGCAACTTTTATGATGTTATCTGCTTCGGTTTTAGCTTCAGAAAGCCTTTTTTCACGATACTCCTCGAGTTCTCTTTCAATTTTTTTCTTAACATCCTCGAATTTATTCTTGTATTCGGTTTCAATTGATTTGTACTCCGCATCGTATTCCTCTTTCAATATTTCGAGCATCTTACTCAGTTTCTCCGTGACATCATTCATTTATATTCACTCCTATTGCTTCTTCGACATATCTCGTAATGAAGTTTTTATCACTACGCCAACCGTGTCTATCGGGAATCACAAAGATCAAAGGTAATTTTCCAGACAACTTGTGATTTCTAAGTTCCTCAGGAATTTTTTGAGCTATCAACTCTGTGATCAACAAAACTCCTATTTTCTTGTTTGAAAGTATTTTATTGAATTCCTCCAAAATTTCATCTCTTTCGTGTACCACTACACCACTTACTCCACTCAATCTGAGCCCTATAGCAGTATCTATGTTGTCACTGATGAGGAAAAACCTCATGAATCACATCCTCCCAAGCATCATGATACCCATTATGAGACCATAAATTGCTATTCCTTCTGCCAATCCCACATATATGAGTGTTCGACCGAAGAGTTCCGGTTTTTCACTGATCGCCCCAACGGATGCTGTACCAACCATTCCAACCGCAATTCCTGCACCAATCGCAGCTAATCCTGTTGATAATGCAATGCCGATGAACCCCAAATCAGTGTTGTTGTTACCATCGATTGCATTTTCAGAATTTTGAGCAGCGTAAAGTTGTGAAGAAGGCATTGAGAGAAAAACAATTAGTAATAAAACTACAAAGGCCACTACATTTCCCGTGAGAAATCTTCTCGCGAGTTTTTTAACCTTCGAAGGATTTCTTGAAAAATAAATCCCAGAAAAGATCGTGAAAACAATCAAAGATGACAACAATGTAATGTATAACATCTTTTTTTTACACCTCCATCTACTTAAAATTTATATTTCTCAGGTTTGAACTCTCTACCCTCACCCTTGAAGAATCTTGTGAAAAACTCATAATATTCTAACCTCAGAGTCTGAATGAAAACAATCAATCCTTCTAAACCAATTATCAAGATGTTTCCAAGTAAAATTATCACCAGCGATCCTACTACGTTTTTTGACATTTTGGCCATCAGATAAAATGCCAAGAAGAGTCCAGCGTGATTCAGTGCGAAAGCCCCCAATCTCAAAAATGATAGAGTGTTACTTAGGTATCCAAGTAAAATCTCAAATACCTCAACGAATCCCTGAATTATTCTTTCGGTGACGATTCCCTCGCCGAATATGATTTCTTTCAAATACATCAGTGCCACAAGAGTCGCCACAAAAACGAGGCTAATCATAGGGAAAGAACCATTTCTAAACATATAAAGAATGGACCCCAGTAATATCCAGTAAAGAGATATACCAGGAAATCCGTTTGGATCGAACAGAAGTTTCAATCTTTCACCTTGAATAATCTTGTTAACTATGTTCAAAACCATTGCTAATGTTATCGTGGCAATCCCGAAACCTATCGAGAGTATCAAAAAGAAATTTATATTGTCCATTGGACGCTTCCACATTGGTTTTATGACCTCTTCGAATCCAAAAAAACTACCGTACAATATTCCAAAGATCATTGATGATATACCTGAGGCTCCCAAAATATAGAACCATTCAGACTTGCTCTTTCGATAGATCAAGAAACCTCCCAAAGTCAATACAAGACCATGTCCCACATCTCCAAACATCATTCCATAAAACAACAAAAACAGAAGAGAGATTATTGGAGTGGGATCTATTTCGTTGTTGGATGGGGTTCCAAACATTTTAGTTATGAACTCAAAGTGTTTGAAAAATCCCTTGTTTTTAAGTAACGTTGGTGCCTTAGTGTTGTTGAGATTACACTCCAAAACCAGAATCTCTTCGTTCGACGTTGAATACTCTAATAACTCTCTATACAGCCTTTCTGTACTCCAGCCAGAGATGAAGAAAAAGTTTCTCGTGAACTTAAACTTGTGAACCAGATCGTAGATATTCTTTAGAACGTATATTCGATCAAAATATTTGTAGATGTACCGTCTGTTTTCAAAAAACTTTTTCTTCAATGTCAGCTTGAGTGTCTCTATCTCATATTCTAAGGCTCTATATTTATCCCATAGATTCCAAAGTATATCTCGTGGGGTTCCCTCATAATTCTCGGAAATCCTATGCTCTATAAAATTCGCTATTGAAAGTGTTTTATCGATTTCGAGGGTTGCTTCATAAATTATAAATACCCACATGAAATTTTCATCACCATTCAAGCTTAAAATCAAGATATTATCTTTTTTCACACTCTCTATAAGTCTCTCAAAATATGCCCTGTTTATTCTACCAACTTTGTACTTGAAAGTTCGTAATTTTCTCAATTCTTCCATTTTTATCCTCAAAGGTTTCAGTTTCTCAAAAAGTTCTATTTCTCTTGATAATTGGTTCCTTTCGGTTTTAAGTTCTTCCACCTTTTGTGATATTTCTCTCATGGATTTATAAAGTTCCTCCGAAAATTCTCTAACTTCGTCTTTATTGAAAACCAAAGGAAATTTTATTCGCCATGTTTTTGGTTCAGGAGTCCTCTCAGCAAGTTCAAAAATCCTCAAAAAATTCTCATAGAGAGTTTCATAAGGATTTTCTTTTTCATTTTTCAGCCTGATTAAAATCTCATCGTCGATTAGATTCTCAAGAGGTACTATTTCCATGCTTTCTGAATCAAGTATCTTCTTTGAGATCTCTTCAAGTTCGTTCTTTGTGGCAATTATGGTGAAAGGTTTTAATTTCTCCTGCACTTCATCACCCTCCAAGCGAGATCAAATAATTCGCCATTTTCTCATTACTCAAGCTATATCTTTTCGCCTCTATTAGAGTTATCAAATCCCTGTATTCAAATTCTCTTATATGTATATAACCAACCATGACATCGAAACCATTTTGAATCATTGATATTAATCTTTTAGAATCATCCAACAATGCCTTTTCACACGCCCGTTCGATTACATACGGAAACATATTTTCATCTATCCCTTTGAAATATTTTCCATATGGGTGTGATGATAACTTACCAATAAAATCCGTGGCAGTATTTGAAGAAGCAAGTTCTTGAAGATCTTCCTTGGTCAAGTTTCTACGAAATGGTATCAAGAAATTCAGTACTTCACCTGTCGAAAGCTTAAATAAAATTCGCGCTCTGTATATCCATTGGATGTTGGTCAAATCCACCTGTTTGTAAAACAGCTCTTTTAACCCTTTGGAATAACCGGGCATGGAATCTAAAGTTTTTTTCATCGTGGTGAAATACCAAAAATCGAGAGAATTCAATAAATGCTGAATTTTTTGGGTTTTCGCATAACTTTGATATGATGACTCGAGAATCTTCTGATATTCGGTGCCTCTGAAAACATTCAAAATATCCTCAAAGGATTTCACCGATACTAAAGAATCTTCATCGACGGTTCTATGATTCAGCGGGAAGAGTTTTCTCTTTTCTATGTATTCTGGATGACCGGAATGAAGGGATCTCAGCACGAATTTGATGTTCTCTATCTCGAAACGTTTTTCCATAAACTTGAAAAATTTTTTACCATCTGTTGGAAGATAAAAGTATATGTTGTAAAAATCGTCGAGCATGGATCTTCTAATTAGGATTTCTACATCTCGCCTGTGGAGTTGTGATACGTCAATGTTTTTAAACGTTTCACTATAGTGCGTATGGGTCTTCAAGTACTCCGTGATTTCAGTCACAGAAGAAGTATTTATTAGATTCTCGAAATCCTCTTTACTGAGCATTTTAGAACATAAAGCCTTAACTTTCGTCATCAGCGCCGGAAATTTCAACATGGTCAGCTCCTATCAAATGAGTTTCTCCAATATTTTCCTTGAGATACTATCGATTTGCGAATCATACTCATCGAAATTTTTTTTCATCTTTTCCTTTTTTTGTTCCACATTCTTCAAAACCTTGGAAGCCCGTATCCTTGCTTTTTCAACAATCTCTGCATATTCTTTATCTATTTCCATTAACCTGTTCTGCTTCTCTTTTTCAAGTTCCGAGAGTTTAATTCTATACTCTTCCTGAATCTTCTTCCTTGCTTCTTCGATCTTTTTACTAACCTCTGTCTCAGAGTTCACGATCTTCTCTATTATCTTACTTGGTGTTAGATCCACTCTCCATCACTTCCCTCAGAATTAGATTCTTGGCCCCATTGGGATTAATTATATCACTTCCATACCTTAGTCACACAAATGTACGACATTGAAAAAATTATCTAATTTATTAACCAATACTTAAACCATCCTTAACTGATTTATTCTTGACACAGTGGAATTCAGGTAGAATAATATAAAGTGATTCTTATATTTTTATAGAATAATAAAATTAAAAGTCAGAAATGTCAAGAGTAATATAGATTGAACTTGTAAAATCGATAGTGTTAAGTAGTAGTGGTGGTGACGTACGATAAATCAGAAGTAGCAGATGAATATTATTGGAGTCTTTGAAAAGTATAAAAAGTACCAGTAATTAGGAATAAGATCCCTCACATTCGTTCGGGATGACACAATACATCACATGCGTTCGGGATGACAAAAAGGAAATGTTCGGGATGTATTTTTTATTGTCATTCCGATGGAGCGAAGCAACGAAAGATCCTTCGCTTGCGCTCAGGATGACAAAAGGAAAGAGTTCGGGATGACATTTTTCTTGTTTTTTTGTCATTCCGAGGAACGATAGTGACGAGGAATCTTATTTTAACAAGCAATAAGTTTTTTATATCAATACTCTTAGTTATCAAGGTGTTGTGTGAGGGGGTGTCCCCTATTTAAAAAATAATGAGGTTTTTGATAAATTTCAATATTTTTAGTTAACAGAATCGTAGAATCTTGAGGAGGCGAAAATATGAGTTGGAAAGGTTGGCTCGTACTTATAGTAGCGATATGGTTAATAGTGGCTTCCTTTATTCCTGGAATCGTCGGTTCAAAAGTTGGAAATATCACTGATTTTCTGATTGTTGGAATTCTATTTCTAATAGCCAGCATTCCAATGCTGAAAACATCGAAAGTTGGATGGGTAATTCTGTTAATCAGTATATGGCTTCTCATTTCAGCGATCATTCCGGGGATTACAGGTTCCAAAGGAGGAGCCATGGCTAATGGACTAATATTTGGCATATTGGCTGCGATACTTGCGTTTTTTGATAAAAAAGCCGTTTCGAGTTGAACAAGAAGAGCAAGATTAAATGCTATTTGTTCAATGGAATAATTGGTGGGAATCAATTCATTAAACGGGTATGTCTATAATTCATATATGGAAACCGTTAGCGATTTTTATTGTGGAAATCGCTGGCGGTTTTTATCATTTTCAAATAATTTTCCGGAGGTACGTAGTTCGTCACAGTGTTACCACTCCCCAAAGCAAAGCGACCTGTGAACATACATTTTTCCAATATATCTGTAATGTAATTTTCCAAATCCTTTTCTGGGTATCTTGCCAATTTGTCTACATCAACTCCTCCTAATACTCCTATCGTTGGATATCTTCTTTGAAATTCCCATATGGGTATTATTGAATCTTGAAAGGAGTGGTATGCATCTATTCCAACATAATTTATCAAGTCATCCATGATTGCTAAGTTGTTCCCACATGAATGTAGAAAGAATACTTTTCCTCTGCTGTGAGCAAGATCAGCATACCTTTTTAACCACGGAAGTACATATTTTCTCAAATCGTTCGGATTTATCATGGTTGCTGATCTATATCCCATATCATCCGCGTGGAATATTCCACCAACAACTTCACTATCTATCAGTTTTTCATAGAACTCATATATCTTTTCTCCCCATGTATCGAAAACTGCTTTTACGAGGTCTGGTTGTCGCACGAGTGAGATGAAAAGCCCTTCATATCCCATCCATCTTTCTAAAACCATTTCAAATAAAGTTGTACACAACATGAGTTTCATACTATCTTTGAAACTTACATATTCACTCGCCACTTCAAATTCTTTCATTTCTATATCCAATTTATCCCAATCAATTTCCTTGAAGTCTTCCCAAGAGTTTATGATTCCGATTCCTTCCTCAACCCATTCCCTCTTACCCCTTGAAACCATTGCTGTATCATCGGTGATCCTTTTTTTGAATTTCGGTATGTTTTTAACTGTGGGCCAAAAAGTTACAAAATCATATCCCAACGAATAAAAAAATTCTATTTTGTTCTTGATCTTCTCAACTGGTTCATCCACCCATTTTTTGTTCAAATAATTCTCCCAAACGTAGCTCATGATTTCTTCATCCACACCAAGTTCTACCAAGTGAACCCTACTTGTTTTTTTCTTTCCTTTAATGATATCTATAAATTCATCAAAATTGGGTTTCATCTGATAAAACAATTCATCATACACTCATTCACACCTCCTAAAGATTAACGAAGAGATCAAAAAAGCCCCCAAATTGGGGGCTTTTGAAATTCGTTTTCGATTATTTGTCAGACCAATATTCTGCCCATTTTTTAGCTACTTCTTCCACAGTTTTTTGACCAAGAAGCACCGATTGCATATCGTGTTGATGAATTTCCGGCCAACCTGGCCATTTTGGAGAACTAAGTGGGTACTTTGCAAAGACGTATTTATCTGTATTGGTCATTTCCTCTGCCCACGCTTTGTAAACACCTGTGCTGAAATATGGATCGTTTTCGAAGACTGAGGAATGAACTGGTAATGGACCATACTTTTGGTTGTAGTATGCGTTGATTTCCGGACTGCACATGAATTTTATGAATTCCCAAGCCTCTTCTTTATGTTTGGAATAACTTGGAATTCCGAGTCCACTGAATCCAAAATCAAGATATAATTTTCCTGAAGGACCGACTGGAAGAGGAATGACCGTGTACTTATCTCTTCCAAGCATTTTATCAACCAGCGCAACTGTATCAGGATCTTGGATCAAGAACGGTGTTATACCGGATACGAAGGCGTTAACTTGTTCGTTGAATCCCCAATTTATACCATCTTTTGGAACTGCATTATCGAACAACCTTTTGTACATCCTCAAACCTTCTATAGCTCTTGGATCGTTAAAATATGGTTTTCCATCCAATTTCTTATAAATATTGTTTGGATCGATATCACTCAAGAACGAAGTGGCAAATAGATCTGAAAATTTAAATTCCCATGATTTCCCTCTGAAACCAAAACCGTACTGATTCTTCGATGGATCGGTTATCTCTTCACAGAGTGCCACTAATTCACTGAGTGTTTTTGGATAGTAATTAACCCCAAGTTTTTTCAGGATGTCGGTTCTGACAAACAGAGCTTTTATGAATATACTCTGTGGAACAAGATATGCTGTATTGTTCACAGTTCTGGCTGCTTCCCACGCAACTGGAAGAAGTGTTTTTGCATCTTTCCATTTTGCAAAGTAAGGTTCAAGATTTTCCAGCTTGCCGTTATTGACAAATTGCTTCACCGTGTAGTCTCTGACTTCTATAATATCGAGTGGCTGATTTGCGTTCAACATCATCGTCAATTTCTGATCCGCTTCTTCGTATGGAGGTGATATCAATTTGATCTTTATGTTTGGATGTTCTGCTTCGAACTTCGATATCAACTCTTTCAAAAGTGCGGTTCTACCAGGACTCGTTAAAACTTCAAAGAACGTCAGTGTGACTGTTTTAGCAACTGCAAGGGAACCTATTAACAAACCAAGAACAAGAAAAAAGACGAGTAATTTCTTCATAAAAATCCCTCCCCATTTAAGGAATTCACTTACTCCAATATTCATTCCACTTCTTCAAAGCTTCATCCAACGAAAGTTTACCTAACAACAAGGCCTGAAAGTCAGTTTGGAATATCGATCCTATCCATGCCGGCCATTTTGGTGAATCGAAAGGATATTTCACAAGTGGATACTTCTCTGGATGAGATAGCATATAATCCCACGCTTTGTACAAACCAGTACTGAAATATGGATCCTTTTGATAGGTAACCGAATGTATCGGCAATCCACCGTAATTTTTATTAAACCAAGCATTCACTTCAGGGCTCGACACGTACTTTATGAATTCCCAAGCAGCTTCTTTGTGTTTAGAATATGATGGAATAGCCAAACTTGTGAATCCAAAATCTTGATACGTTTTTCCTGAAGGGCCTACTGGTAAAGGCAAAGCAGTAAATTTACTTGTATCAAGCACTTTGGCAATGAATGGGGCAGCATCTGGATCTTGTATTAAAAACGGCGTTATTCCAGAAACGAATGCATTGACTTGCTCACTGAATCCCCAATTTATGGCATCCTTTGGAGCTGTTTTACTTAATTTCAAATAGAATTCCCAACC
>DQYP01000193.1 GCA_011043375.1 Thermotogaceae bacterium
GAAACTTCTACTTTAACCCCTGGTTTGCCATCCACGTCTGTAACTTCATTCCAGATACTTCGTAAGTCGTCTACTGTTGCACCTCCACCATTATAAACTATAGTAATTGTGGAAACCCCCGAACCTGTGGCTGCAGATAACTCGTAGTCGGCAACATTACCTTGGATATAATTACCCAAATCATCTATCGAATCCGGCAAGTCTTGTTCTGTATAATAATATTGCTGAGCAGCCGCAGCAATGTTCCTCAAGGTCGATGCAATTTGAGTAGTTTTCGCTCTTTTCACCGCATTGACCGCCACCGGTGTAACAATCGCCAACAACGCCGCAATCACCGCAAGGACGATTAACAATTCTACAAGGGTAAAACCTTCATTTTTCTTCTTGAGCATATTTTGCACCTCCTAATTTTTATTTTTTTTAATATTTAAATTTCGAATTTATATATAACTTTCAATATTAGTATAGCATATTCAGTTACCAACAGGAAAATCTTTGATTAAAATTAATATAACCGATCTGCTGTAAATGCTCATTACGTTTATCATTTACATTTGATTATACAGCAAAAATCCTTCTTAAAGAATATCGACGGAAAAAATTTTTTCTTGATTAACACAACCTTATATTCATTGTATTTTTTATCAATAAAAATTAGGATAAAAACTGTATTTTCCAAAAGTTGATGTTTTCTGATATGATATCTATAAGAATCACATTTTAACCTGAAAATTCTTATCAGGGGGTTGATTTTAGTGGAAAACGTTGAGCTGATTTTCGAAGACAAAAGATACGAGTTCCCAAAATCTACGAAAGTAGAAGAAGTCATAAAAGTCCTTAACACAAAAAGAAAAAAAATAATTGGAATAGCTTTGAATGGTAATCTTCTTGACTTTACGAACACAATTGAGGAGAGTGGAGAAGTAGAACTTATAACACTCGATGATGATAGAGCTGCCAAGTTTTACAGGCACACATTATCTCATGTTATGGCTCAAGCGGTTTTGAGAATTTTTGGGGATAGAGTAAAACTTGGAATAGGTCCCACCATTGAAAATGGTTTTTACTACGATTTTGATATTCCCGAGGGTATAAAAGACGAAGATCTTCCAAAAATAGAACAGGAAATGAGAAAAATTGTGAAGGAAAATCTAAAGGTGGAGCGTTTTGAACTTCCAAAGAATGAAGCTATAAAGCTGATGAAAGAAAAAGGGCAAGATTACAAGATAGAAATAATAGAAGAAATTCCGGATGAAAAGGTGAGTTTTTACAAGCAGGGAGAATTCATTGATCTTTGTAGAGGCCCTCATGCACCATCAACTGGTTTAGTAAAGCATTTCAAACTTCTGTCGGTTTCTGGAGCTTACTGGCGTGGTGATGAGAGGAATCCCATGCTTTACAGAATATACGGAACTGCTTTTGCGAATAAAGAAAAACTCGATGAATACCTGAAATTTTTGGAAGAAGCAAAAAAGAGAGATCACAGAAAACTTGGTCCAAGGCTTGGACTGTTTTTCATAAATACAGAAGTAGCATCAGGAATGCCGATCTTTCCACCGAAAGGAATGGCTGTGTTCAACGAATTGATGGCATTTTCAAGGGAGATGCATAAAAAATATGGTTTCGTTGAGGTTATGACCCCCATGATAATGAACCAGAAACTTTGGAAGCAGAGTGGACATTGGGATCATTATAAAGAGAACATGTATTTTACCGAAAAAGAAAATACCACCTATGCTGTAAAGCCCATGAACTGCCCTGGGCATATATTGATATACAAGAGTTCCACAGTTTCATATAGGGATCTTCCAATAAGGTTGTTTGAGTTTGGAAGAGTTCACAGATATGAAAGAAGCGGGGTTTTACATGGACTTTTAAGGGTTAGATCGTTCATACAAGATGATTCTCACACCTTCTGCAGAGAGGATCAAATAGAAGATGAAGTTGTAAGAATAGTCAATCTGATAAGCGATCTTTACAAGGTCTTTGGCTTCGAATACAGAGCAACTTTAAGCACAATGCCTGAAGATCACATGGGTGATGAAAAAACATGGGAAAAGGCTACAAATGCACTTAAGAATGTCTTAGATGATATAAATCTCCAATATGATGTAGCTGAAGGTGAAGGTGCTTTCTATGGTCCAAAGGTTGACTTTCACATAAAAGATGTCCTTGGAAGAGAATGGCAATGTGGAACCATACAACTTGATTTTCTCATGCCTGAAAGATTCGAGTTGACCTATGTTGGCTCTGATAACCAAGAATATAGACCAGTTATGATCCATACGGCAAAATACGGTTCACTTGAGAGGTTCCTTGGTATATTGATAGAGAACTTCTCTGGTGCGTTTCCATTATGGATAGCACCTGTTCAAGTAAAACTACTGCCGATTGCAGATAGGCATGTGGAGTACTCGAAGACGATTGTGAAAAAACTCGAGGACGCTGGAATCAGAACTGAAATCGATGATAGACAGAGAAAAACAGGATACAAAATAAGAGAAGCACAACTGGAAAAGGTGCCCTATATGTTGATTGTTGGTGACAGAGAAATGGAAGATAAAAAGGTTGCCGTTAGATTGCGAAATGGGAAGGATATAGGTGAAATTGCTGTTGACGAATTGATTGAAAATCTAAAAAAGGAAATCAATGAAAAACTCAGAAACTCTGTGTTTGAATGAAATGGCATAAATAAAAAAGGATTCACCCTAATCGAGCTTTTATTAGTCTTGGTAGTTTTAGCGTTTTTATAGGTTTTTTTAACGTCTAAAACTCGCATCTTAATACGGGAAGGAGGTCAAACTTTGACCTTTACAAGAAAAATATCGACTTGATAAATCTTTTCTTAATTAAAATTAAGCACTTTTCTTGAACATCCCATTTCCAAAAATATGTCTAATCTTTGGAGTATGAAGTAGTATAATGATATAGGCAATGAATTCAAAAAAGGAGGTGATACGATGAGAATAAACAACGTTACGGGCATGTTCGCTTGGCAAAGATTACTTGAAATTCAACAGAACTCCACCAAAGTCATGAATCAACTATCAACTGGCACTATTTTGCCTCAAATAAATGTTTCAAATGTTGCCATTGCACAGAAAATAAGATCTCAAGTTGAAGGCTATCAAAAGGCCATGGACAATGTGTACAACACTATGGGGCTCCTGAACACCGCTGAGGGTGGGATAGGAAGCATAACAGAGAATTTACAGAGAATGAGAGAACTCGCACTTCAGGCTGCAAATGGAACTTTAACCGAGTCAGACAGAACGGCCTTGCAAGAAGAGTTCAACCAGCTTCTTCAGGGAATAGACGAAACTGTTAGAAATACAGAATATAACACCATAAAAGTCCTTGCTGGAGATGTAAATAACCTCAACGTTCAAACAGGTGCAAATGAAGGACAAAACCTTGAGATAACTATACCAAACATGGATACTGAAAACCTCGGTCTGAGAGATTTGAATATCAGCACGGTAGAAGGGGCTCAAAGTGCTTTAAAGGTTATCGATACTGCACTCGAGAATGTGTCGAATGTGCGTTCAAGAATAGGTGCATGGAACAACAGGCTTGAACACGCAGCAGAAAATCTTGGTAACACCATGTTGAATTTGACAGCAAGTATGAGCAATATAGAGGATGCAGATTTGGCACGAATGATCATGGAAAAAATGAAATTGGATATTTTGAAACAATCTACGATTGGTATAATGAGCCAATCGAACGTTCCAACCATGAATGTTTTGAAACTCCTTGGAATATCATAAAAAAAGAGGATGATATTTTAAATGGCGATGCTCGATGTGGTGGGTCCGGTTATGATCGGACCCTCAAGTTCTCATACACTTGGAGCTGTTAGAATAGGAAGGTTCGTAAATGAACTAATAGATGGAATTCCAGATATCGTAACCTTTTATCTTTGTGGTTCATTCGCTACGACTTACAAAGGGCATGGGACAGACCGAGCATTGGTTGGTGGAATATTAGGAATGAAAGATGATGACGAAAACATTAGAAATTCCATCAGGATTGCTGAATCCTTGGGATTAGACTTTAAGTTCGATATATTTGAAAATGATGAAATTCACCCGAATACGGTCAGAATAGAGTGCCAAAAGAATGGTATTATACATGATATTTGGGGAAGCTCCATAGGTGGTGGCGCAATAGAAATATTCAAAATAAATGGTGTTGAATGCTCACTGGATGGAAAGACGCCTGTTATTTTTATTGTAAACAGAGACATACCCGGTGCTTTATCAAGAATATTGAGTAAATTAGATATAAACGTCGCAAATCTATATTTGAAGAGATTAAACAAATTGAAATTAACTGCCGCTGCGATTATAGAGCTTGATAAGTCACCCGAAAATAGGATTTTGAAAGAATTGGGAGATTTAGATGTTGTTCTTGAGATGTATTATATACCTCAGATCTTTTGATAAACAAGAGGTGTACAAATGTTATTCAAAGATCTAAAAAACTTAGTCAAGGAAACGCATTTACCTCTTCATGAAGTTATCTTAAGTTATGAGATGTTGGAGAGTGCTGAAGATCCAGAAACCCTCAAGAATAGCCTTTCCTCACTTTTGAGAGCAATACTTGAAATTTCGGAGAGGGTGTATGGTAAAACTTTTAAGACTCTCACAGGCTTAACGGGGAATAATGCTTCCAAGCTATCGAAGAATGATCATGGTCTTTTGAGCGAGTTCATGCGGTGTGCAGTGATAACTGCCCTATCAATGAGTGAAAATAACGCCTCGATGGGGAAAATAGTTGCTTGCCCAACAGCAGGTGCCTGTGGAATCGTCCCGGGTGTTTTCTATGCTTTAAAAAAGATTAAAGGATTTGATTTTGATACACTGCTGAAAGGTTTTATCGTCTCCGGTGGAATAGGGGAGATAATAGCCTCGAAAGCAACTATATCTGGTGCAGTAGGGGGATGTCAGGCAGAAATAGGGACTGCTGCTGCAATGGCATCGGCTGGATTAACTTATTGTCTGGGTGGAAATATCGAAGCCGTTGAAGCTGCGGCTTCGATAAGCTTGAAATCGTTGATGGGATTGGTATGCGATCCTGTTGGTGGATTCGTTGAAGTTCCCTGCGTCAAGAGAAACGGAACCGCAGTCACTGTTGCGATAACTTCTTCGGAAATAGCTTTATCTGGGATAAAATCTGTGATTCCATTCGACGAAGTAGTCGATGCAATGAAAAAAGTTGGAAAATCTCTCCCTGAAACTTTAAAAGAAACAGCCCTCGGTGGTGTAGCTGTTACTCCAACTGCAAAGAAAATTCTTAAAAGAATCCTGGGAAAACTCACCTGAGTTTGAAAACTAATCTGTATTTTTGTGTTAGAATTGTAAAAAAGAAATAAAAAGATCTTGGAGTGATAATTTGAAGACAAACCTGAAGTTTTTACCAGAGAGTTTGAGTGAGGTCATTATCAAAAACGATGTGCTGGAGAACCTCGATATTGAAAAAATCATCAAAGCTTACAATTATGCATATGAGAAGCATAAAGGACAATTTAGACTCTCTGGGGATCCATATATCGTGCATCCAGTTGAGGTAGCTAAAATACTCATTTCGTTGAATCTCGATACCACGAGTGTGGTAGCTGGGTTGTTACATGATGTTGTGGAGGATTGTAATGTATCAATCAGTGAAATAAAAAAAGAATTTGGAAGCGATGTTACAAAGATAGTCGATGGCCTCACAAAAATAGAGGGGCTTGATTTCAATATTCCAAATGCCGAGGCAAAGATAGAAAGTATACGAAAAATGATACTTGCAATGGCGAGTGATATAAGGGTCATCCTCGTTAAATTAGCCGATAGACTTCATAATATGCGGACACTCTCACATTTAAAAGATGAGAAAAAGATAATAGAAAAGAGTAAAGAAACCCTGAGCATATATGCACCAATAGCTCATAGACTTGGCATACACATGATAAAATGGGAATTAGAAGATCTCGCTTTCAAATATCTTTATCCCGATGAATATCGTGAATTAAAAGAAAAGGTTTCAAAAAAATTGGCAGAGAGACAAGAGGTTACCGAAAGTTACAGACAACAGTTGGAAAGCTTTTTGAAAGAACACGGGATAGATTGTAAAGTTGAAGGAAGGGTCAAACATTTTTATTCAATATGGCAAAAAATGAGGAAGAAGAATAAAACTTTTGATGAGATATATGATCTAACAGCGTTGAGGGTTATAACGAAAGATGAAGTGGAGTGTTATAAAACCCTTGGATTTGTTCATAGTTTGTGGACACCGGTACCAGGAAGAATAAAGGACTACATAGCGACTCCAAAATCCAACGGTTACAGAGCTCTTCATACAACGGTCATCACGCAACGGGCTGAATTGCTTGAGATTCAAATAAGATCATTTGAAATGCATAGAGAGGCCGAATATGGTCTTGCAGCCCATTGGAGGTACAAGGAAGATTTACCCAACAGTA
Organism: Thermotogaceae bacterium; assembly: GCA_011043375.1. Classification (GTDB taxonomy): domain Bacteria; phylum Thermotogota; class Thermotogae; order B21-G9; family HyVt-16; genus HyVt-16. The sequence continues at coordinate 6,470 of DQYP01000193.1, forward strand.
GATACAAATGGATAGATCAGTTGATCGAATGGCAAAAAGATTTTCTGAGTGGAGTAGTTGAATTGGGAGAATTTCAAAGAGAGCTGGAATTAGACGAGGTTTTTGTGTTCACACCTAAAGGGGAAGTTAAACATCTACCCAAAGGTTCTACAACCATAGACTTTGCCTATTCGGTTCACACAGAGATAGGACATCATTATGCAGGGGCAAAAGTAAACGGAAAGATAGTACCAATAGATTACAAACTCAAAAACGGTGATATAGTTGAGATCATTGTTAATAAAAATTCAAAAGGGCCGAGTTTGGATTGGCTCAAATATGCGAAATCTTCCAGCACCAGAGCCAAAATAAGAAAATTCTTCAAAGATAAATACGCTCAAGAACTTGTGGAGAAAGGAAAGGAAATATTCAGAAAAATTTCGAAAAAATTGAACTTGTCGATGGAAGAACTCTTGAAGGATGAAAAAATAATTGCATTCATGAAACGAAATTCTCTGAAGAGTGAGAAAGAATTGTTTATAAGACTTGGCGATGGAATGATAACTCAATCGGATCTTCTCAAACTCTTACAACCTCAGGAAGATATTGAGCTCATAACCAGGAAGCCAAAAAAGAGAAGTAAAACTTTAGATGTGATAGTTGATGGAGCAACGGGTGTGGAAGTTAGATTTGCAAAGTGTTGCATGCCAATACCAGGCGATAGTATCATCGGTGTCATTACCAAGAGTGCTGGTATAAGTATTCACAGAAAGAACTGCAAGAACGTCAGCACGGTTCCAAAAGATAGGCTGATCAAAGTTAGATGGGCGATGGAGACAAAGAATGAATACGATGTTTGGCTTGAAATAGAGACTTTTAACACATTCTCGGTAAGTGATTTATACAAGTCTTCAAGACCTTCTTGGAGATTCTATGAAATAAACACCAAGATAATCGACAGTAATTTTCTTTATCATGTTCTCAGAGCCAGAGTAAAAAGTAAAGAAGAACTTGATGATATCATCGAATCCATAAGAAAAATGAAAGACGTTATCAGAATTAGGAGAATAAGGAGGAAATAAACATGCGAGCGGTAGTACAAAGGGTGAAATCCTCGAAAGTAACAGTGGATTCCAAGATTGTTGGCCAAATATCTAAGGGACTCTTGGTTTTAATTGGAGTGGGAAAGAACGACGGTCTTGAAGATATTAAATGGATGAGTGAAAAAATAGTGAATTTGAGGATATTTGAGGATGAAAACGGAAAAATGAATCTTTCGTTGTTGGATACAAAGGGAGAGCTTTTATTAGTCTCGCAATTCACTCTCTTTGGTGATTGTAGAAGAGGGAGAAGACCATCTTTCACTGAGGCAGCGGAACCATCATTCGCACGAGAAATCTTCGAAAAATTCGTGGAATACATTAAGCACGCTTACCCAATAAAGGTTGAAACAGGTGTTTTTCAGGAACATATGGAAGTTGAGTTGGTTAATGATGGACCTGTCACACTTTTGCTTGACTCTAAAAAAACATTTTGAATGAGGTAAGAACATGAGAATACTTCTCCACGTATGTTGTGCCCCAGATGCCACGGTCGCCTTCGAAAGGTTAAAAGAAGTAGGAGATGTGTGGGGGTATTTTCATAATCCAAATATTCATCCAAGAAAAGAGTATTTGAAAAGGCTTGATTCTTTTTTGAAACTCGTTAAAAAATGGCATCTGAATTTTGTGGAAGCTGAATACAAACCACAAGACTGGTTCAAAACTATCAAAGGTTTTGAAAATGAACCCGAAGGCGGGAGAAGATGTGAGATATGCATAAGATACAACCTTGAAAAGACTGCCATTAAAGCAAAAGAGCTTGGATTCGATGCTTTTGCTACATCTCTAACAACCAGCCCCCATAAAGATGTGAAATTTATAAATGAAGTTGGAAAAGAAATAGCCAGGAAATATGGATTGAAATATATAGAAAGTACTTTCAGAAAGAAGAATGGTTTTCTCAAAAGTGTTGAGTATTCAAAAAAATTGGGACTCTATAGACAGAATTATTGTGGATGTATCTTCAGCATCAGACAACCACAAGTGGAAAAGGTGACTCCAAAAAATGGAAAAGAAAATAAAAATTGATGTTCCATTTAATTTGGATTTTACTTTAGATTGCGGTCAAACTTTTAGATGGAATAAATCCCGCGATGGAAGTTGGATCGGAATTGTAGATAAGGCGTTATTAATTCTTAATCAAGAAAATGATGAATTGTATGTGATGAGTTCAAACGAAAAATTATTTGGTATGAGTTTAGAAGACGGCATCAGATATTATTTAGGATTCACCGATGATCTGGTATCGATACGTAGGAGCATTATAGAAAATCTGAAGCTCCATGGTTTTTATGAGCAAAGCATTTTGATAAGCGAAGTTTTCTCCTTATTTGAAGGACTCAGGATACTGAGACAAGATCCTTGGGAAATGTTAGTAGAATATTTGATCTCGGCTCGCAACAATATACCTGCAATCAAGCAAACAATTGAAAGACTCTGTAGATTGTTTCCAGAGAATAAAGGAAAATTCAACGATATAGAGTATTACATTTTTCCAAGTCTTGAACAGATCAAGAAATTAACAATCCAAGAGCTTGAGAATATAAAACTTGCGTTCAGAGCAAAATGGATATATGATACAGTTAGAGCTGTTGATCTGGAAAAATTGTATGCTCTGAAGAAAAGATCATTTCAGGAAAAATTGGAATATTTATTGAGTTTGAAAGGTGTCGGATACAAAATAGCGAGTTGTGTGATGCTCTTTTCGATGGAGGAACTTTCAGCTTTTCCAGTGGATGTATGGATTAACCGTATCATGAAAAATTTATTTGGTATTACGGGAAGTACAAAGAAGATAATGGAGTTTGGGATAAGACATTTTGGCTCTTTTGCTGGTTATGCTCAAGAATATCTTTTCAAGTACTTTAGAATCGTTGCGAAAGGAGATACGTAATTGACAAGGGATTTGTTCGTGCTCAACATAAATTCAGATATTAAAAACATAAGACTTGTTAGGAGAATGTTGAAAATTTTCTTAGGTTTTCAAGGAATCAACGAGGATGAGATATTTAAAATAGAATTAGCGGTTAATGAAGCATTAGCCAATATAATAGAACATACGTATAAATTCGATTCGACAAAGCGGATAATAATCTGTTTTTCTATCGCAGGGGATGAAATCCACATTACTTTCAGGGACTTTGGTGAGAAAGTTGATCCCTCTAAAATCAAAGTGAAAATACCACCAGAAGTTCTATCAGAAAATGGGCGTGGGATTTATATAATAAAAAGCATGGTTGATGAGTTCAAGTTCGATGATAAAGTTGCCAAAGGCAATTTGTTACATCTCAAGAAAATTTTTTCAAGTCAAAGAGAAAGCTCCAGACAGTAAAAGAAAATTGAATGGTGGATTGCTTGTAGAACTAATCTTTGCACTGTTCATAGGTGCTATGGGTTGTGTTGTCCTTTTTGGTTTCTGTTTTTTCTTTTTAACAACTGAATTGAAAATTAAGAAAGATCAGCTGGATTTCTTATCGACAATTGACTGTATGAATTTCATAATAAATGAAATTGTGACGAGAAAGATCAATAATCCAACTGTGATATTCAAAAAAGATAGATCTTACTTTTTCTTTTTAACAAAAGTTGATAACAAGGAAAAGGTCGTTGGATATTACGCCTATAAAGATAAATACGGAGTCAGCCATATTAAAAGATTCGCTTCTTCCGATGAGAAATTGAGAGAAAAACTCTCCACCAAAGAAAAGGTATCCGAAGGATATCTTAGGAAAAGAGTCGATGGTTGGAATACCATATATGATGGAAAAAGTGATATCGAATTTCAATTAAAAAACAAAAAAATGTTTGTTATAAAAGTTGGTAAGTATTTTAGATCTTGTATCTTTGAATGATTTGGAGGTATCGTTATGCCAGTGATATCAATGGATTTCGAGGATTTAATAGAAAGATTGAAGATTTCAAGACAAAAATATCTCAAAAATCTGTTTTCGACATCCAGAGATCCCCATCTAAAGAAACTAATTCTAAAAGAGATGAGAAAATGGGAGATCGAAGATAGAGAACTTCTCACAAGTTCCCTTGAGGAATCTCATCCCGCCATTCTGGTTGAAACCCTTAGATGTTGTTATAAATTATCTATTCCTTTAACCAATAAAATCTATGAAAGTTTCATTGATTCCAAAGATGACAATATAAGAGCTGCGTTGGTGCTCTATTCCGAAAGGGTGCTCCCTTGGTTAACTATCGAAGAAATCAAAGAATTCCTCACTGATCACTCTCCAAAAGTTAGAAAGGCCGCGATAAAGAGATTGAAAGATCAACTGGAACTAAGAGAGTTACGCGTTTTTGTTGATGATCCAAGTATCTCAGTGAAGAACGAAGCTCTGAAATTGATCATCGAAAAAAGTAATGATATAAGGGAAATAATCTGGGTTTTTCAACATTCAAATTCCCAGAGAAGCACACTAAAAAAAGCATTGAAAAAGGTTGCGATCATTTCAAAAGATTATCTACTGGATCTCTTGAAATCGGAAAAACGTGAAAATATCGAAGTTTTAATAATTGAAGCTTTGAAAGATTCCCCATGTTGGAAACTCAAAGAGATCCTTCTACCATACCTTGAGAAAAAAAAGGAAGATACACAGCTAATTGCTAAAATCATATTCTCATTGAGTTTCTCATGCAAAGGTGATGAAGAAATATTCAAAAAATTGGAACTTTTTCTCGATAGCAAATCATCGCTGCTTCGAAAAAACACACTGAGAGCACTGCGAAGGCTATCAAAAGAAAACATCAACGTGAAAAAGATTCTGGAAATGTTAGATGATCCAGATCCTGAGGTTTCGAAGGAAGCATTGAATACTTTATCGCTCTTGGGAGTCAAGGATGTTGAAAGGCAGATATCACTCTTTCTATCTTCAAAGGATGATAGCATGAGAAAAACCGCTTTAGTTGCAGTGAAACGTTTGAAATTGAAAGAATTTGAGGGAATTCTGCTGAACATAGTGAGAGCGGATGAGAATTTGGAGATAAAAAAGGCCGCTTTGAGAGGCTTGTATGCGATAAAAAGTCAATCTTTGGAAGAAGTCATCCGAGATATTTTACTTCTTCCAATGATTAATTTTGAACTCAAATATTTAGCCGCGAGGATGGCTATTAGATCGTATCCCTCACTTGTTACTCAGTTGTAGGATGGCATCTTCTAAAACTGTCCTCGTTGCTACAACTTTCACACCAGTATCCAAGAGATTCTCAACTATCACATCTCCAACTTTAATTGGTGCACGAATTTTTACGCCTTTCAAATATTCTATCGCTTTTGGAATCAATTTTTTAGGTATGGAACCATCGGTTTTTACAGATACCAAATCCATTTCTCCATTTTCAACTCTGATACTCATAGTTAATACTCTTTTTGGATTCAATATCTCGTCTTTTGCATACGATTCGCCCCTTTTACATCTATTCCCCTGTATTTTCATTTTTCCATCTTTTTCAATATGAACATTTATCTCACATCCAATGGGACATGCTATACAGATTATCTTCTTATCCATTTTCTACCACCTCAATTTCAACTTCAAAATCCTTAGAAGTTAAGGATTCAAAATCTCTGAAAATGAAATCTATCATTTGGCTGGGTCTCAACTTCCAAGCATACCTTCTATATGTTTTACCACCTATTTTCAAATCTGCACTTTCGAGTGTTCGCTTGGGTCTGATGTATATTTTGAATGGTTCCGTCGCCGTGAACCTTTGAGGTAACATCACTCCAACATTCCTTCCACGTTTAAAATGATATTTTGCTTTTGGAAGTCTCTCCCCTTTTGCAACCTTCGCTGCATATTTTCCCGCTATCTTTCCCTCCTCATACACAAAATCCACCAAATCATGGATGGCTACGTTGTTTCCCGCAGAAAATATCCAATCCACACTTGTACGCATTAAATTATCAACAACAGGGCCCTTATTGATGGGATCCATATCCACGAAATCTTCTATCAATTCATTCTGAGGTATCAAACCAACGGATGTTACCAATGTATCGATCGGAATAAATTTTTCTGTTCCACCAATCGGTTTGAAATTTTCATCAACTTGCGCTATTGTAACACCCTCGAGTCTTTCTCTTCCGTGAATTTCTATCACCGTATGGCTAAGCAAAAGAGGGATACTGAAATCTTCAAGACATTGAACCACATTCCGCATTAATCCACCTGGTTCTGCTCTGATTTCTACAACACCTACTACATCCATTCCCTCTATCTTCAATCGTCTTGCCATTATCAAACCTATATCACCAGAACCAACTATCAAAACCCTCTTTCCAGGCATTCTATTGTATATATTAACCATCTTTTGCGCTACACCCGCTGTGAATATTCCAGAAATTCTTGTACCAGGTATCAGTAGAGAATTGAAAGGTCTTTCACGTGCACCACTTGCAAGAACAAGTGAACCAACTTTGTAGATTTTCATACCTTCTGGTGACTGAGCGATGACTTCTTTTGTTTCAGGTAAAATGTTCAAGACCGTCTCGTTGTTCTTAACCACTACGTTAGTTTCACTCAATTCCTTCCACAACTCTTCCATGAATTCGGGGCCTGTAAGTTCTTTTCTGAACACATGCAATCCAAAACCGTTGTGTATACATTGGTTTAATACACCACCTGTTTTCTTTTCCCTTTCAAGCAATACCGTCTTAACACCTTCGTTAGCAGCCTGAACAGCGGCAGCCATACCTGCTGCCCCCCCACCGATAACTAATACATCAATCTTCTCTCTCCTCATATTCTCACCTTTCCATTCATTATCCATGAATTTTCGGAATTCATTTTTATCTCTTCCATCGGTACGTTCAATTCCCTTGAGAGTATTTCCATTATTTTGAGCCCACAGAAGCCCGATTGGCATCTTCCAAAACCAGCTCTTGTTCTGAATTTTATTCCATCAACAGTTCTGGCACCACGTTTTATTGCCTCAACGATTTCTGCTTCGCTAACTTTGTTACAGAAGCACACTAAATTCCCAAACTTTGGATTCGTTTTTATCAATTTATCCCATTCCTCGATTTTATAATCATCGATGTGTGGTATTTTTTTTCTAAAAGGATTGAAATCTTTTTTCTTCAACAATGGAATCTTCAATTTTTCAATCAATACTTCTTCGACTATGTACTCGGCAACGGCTGGAGCAGCCGTCAAGCCTGGTGATCTCATACCCGCGGCATTCACAAATCCCCAAATGTTTGTTCTGCCTACTATGAAATCTTTTTCCTTTGTTTCCGGTCTTAAACCCGAGAACGCTTTTACCGAGTACCACAAATCTATTTTTGGGACCAATTCAAGTGCACCTTTCTTAACTTCCTCCAAACCTTCCATTGTGGTGGTGAGATCATGTTTCCTATTTCTTGGTAAATCTTGAGCATTTGGACCGATCAAAAGTCCTCCGTCAA
>DQYP01000194.1 GCA_011043375.1 Thermotogaceae bacterium
AGGGGGGATAGCATGTTGGATAATAGCAATGTTTCATACCAAACTTTGAAAGATTTATCGTATTGGACAGGATTTGTCGGTATCTGGTCGATAATAATTGGGGTGGTAGGTATAATATCCATAGGGGGAATAATATCGGGGATACTCGCTTTGATAATGGGAATGAAACTCAGAAGAACGAAGATGGATTTAGAATCCTACATTAATTCAAACAATGAACAGGCTTTACAATCAGCCTTAGACAATTTAAAGAGCTATTTCAAGATTGCCGGTGTAATGATCATCATAACTTTAATAATGGTCATCATCGTTTTTGGAATAATGTTAGGAGGTGGCTTCTCCTTTTTCCAAAATCTAATGTGAGATTGGAGGAACAAATGCTAAAGAAAATATTTGAAATTCTTTATGATACCTATGGGCCACAATATTGGTGGCCATCTGACAGTGATTTTGAAACTGCAGTTGGTGCAATACTGACCCAAAGTGTTTCGTGGAGAAATGTTGAAATGGCCATAAACAACCTACGCCGCATGGATCTTCTCAATCCAAAGAAGATGTATGCGTGTCTAACGGGTATATTGGAGAAATGCATAAAACCTGCTGGTTTCTTCAAAGTAAAAGCACGTAGATTGAAAAACTTCTTGGAATTCTTGAAGGACTATGATTTTGATTTCGATGAATTGAAAAAATTTGATACGCCAACTCTTAGAAAAGTGCTGTTGAATGTTAGTGGTATCGGTAAAGAAACGGCCGATACTATGTTGCTTTATATTTTCAAGAGACCTGTTTTTGTGATAGATGCTTACACTATTCGGTTATTTGAAAGGCTTACAAACGAAGGTAAAAAAACGTATGATGAGCTTCAGGAATTCTTCCAAAACAATTTAGAAAATGATCCAGACTTATTCGGAGAATTTCACGCTCTCATAGTTGTTCACTGCAAAACTGTGTGCAAGAAAAAGCCTGTGTGTAGCGTTTGTAAAATAAATCAAAACAATTTATGCAAAAAAGCAAAGATGGTATAACTCTCATATGATTATTTCTCCACTGTTTATTTTTAAAATTCTCTTGTCATTTAAAACCTCTATGTAATTTTCAAAGATTTTCAGAACTTTGACTTTATGTATTTCATCGTTGAGCATCACCTTTATTTCTTCTCCTTCTTTTGGAAACAATCTCTTTTTCCACATCTTTATTATGGTGGCAATACCAGTTTTTTTGGATCTCAAATTGTAAATCCTAAAAATATAACCAACTATTTTCCTCAAAGTGATGTGAAGATTGTATTCTCTGTCGGTTATCTGCTTGAGTGATACAGCCTTATCACGCAACTCGGATGGAATATCGTTGTTTATGTTCACCCCTATACCAACGATCACAGCCACATTCGATTCACCAAATATTGTTTCAGTCAATATACCCGCTATTTTTTTTCTCTTTATATAAATATCATTTGGCCATTTTATAATCGGTTCCAAGCTCAATTTTTCGAAGAATTTGCACAAAGCAATTGAGGAAATTTTTGTGTAGAGATTGACATCAGAAAAAATCTTCCGTGGTTTAAAGAGAATAGAAAACCACAACCCACCCTTGGGAGAAAACCAACTTCGACCGTTTCTTCCTTTTCCCTTTGTTTGAGTAAGTGCCCAACATATCGTGAAGTTGTTTAATTTTCTCCAATTTCTTTTTAAGAAATCATTTGTTGAATCAATGGAATCAAAGGAAATTACCTTTGAATTCAAGACGACTTTCACCTTTTCAATTTTGATGGTTTTAATATTGAAAACCGGGGCTCACAAAAGCCCCAGTTAAATTATATAATTCGCTCATCTTCTGACCAATTTTTTCTTTGGTTTTTCAAATTTGCATATTCCACACGGACTCTCTTTAGCGTTTATATGCGCGAGAAACTCCTCTTTGAAGTTATCGAGCATGGAATTCAATGGTATCGGTATGGATTGTCCAAGTCCGCAGAAAGACGAGTCCAACATGGTGGATGCTATATTTTTCATAGCATCGATATATTCCTCTTTTCCTCTACCCTTGCTTATTTCATCGAGCATACGTACCAACATCTTCGTACCTTCTCTACAGGGAGTACATTTTCCACAAGATTCGTGTTCGAAAAACTCCATAGCTTTTTTCAGCACATCAACAGCGCAATTATCTTCATCTATCACCAGTATGACTCCCGAACCAAGTGAAACACCGTAGTTTTTCATCGAGTCGAAATCCAATGGTGTATCCAATTTATCTGGTCCAACAAATGTTCCAGCGGTTCCACCAGTTTGAATCATTTTCAATTCTTTACCATTTGCAATTCCACCACCGTATTTATATACAAGGTCCCTGATGGTCGTTCCCATGGGTGCCTCAACTATTCCACGGTTCACTATGTTACCACATAGGCTGAATACTTTCGTCCCCGGCGAGTTTTCTGTTCCGATCGATTTGAACCAATCCGCTCCCTTTAGAATTATCTGCGGAACATTCACGAAAGTTTCGACGTTGTTTATCACAGTTGGTTTTGAATACAGTCCGGATACCGGTGGATATGGAGGTTTCAACCTTGGCCTTCCAGCTTTACCTTCTATTGATTCCATCAATGCCGTTTCTTCACCACAAATGTATGCACCTGCTCCTAATCTTACCGCTAAATGAAATGTAAAACCAGAACCAAGAATGTTTTCGCCGAGCAATCCATATTCGTAAGCATCTTCTATAGCTTTTTGAATATTTTGGACAGAACCGTAGTATTCACCGCGTATGTATATGTAACCTTTGGTGGCGCCAACTGCGTATCCTGCTATCGTCATTGCTTCAATCAATGCATGCGGATCCCCTTCCATTATCAATCTATCCTTGAATGTACCGGGTTCGCCTTCATCCGCATTACAGATCACATACTTTTGATCTGCTTCTGTCTTCATCGTGAATTCCCACTTTAAGCCTGTTGGAAATCCAGCTCCGCCTCTACCTCTCAATCCACTTTCCTTCACTATCTCCACAACTTCCACGGGCTTCATCTCATTCAAAACTTTTGCCAACGCCATGTAACCATCTCTGGCGATATATTCATCTATGTTTGTAGGATCTATAACACCAGCATTTCTCAAAACCACTCTCGTTTCTTCAGATACTTTTTTAGCTTCAACCGAAATTTTATCAGTAAAGAGAGCAGAATCCAATTCCAATTCTTTTGCTCTTCTACCTTTTAAGAGATGTTCTTCGACTATTTTCTTAACGTCATCCGGATTTTTTACTTCATAATATACTTCCTCTGGATAGATCGCAACTATGACTCCATCCCTGTAAACACCGAAGCTACCTGTTTCAAGAACGTCCACAAAACTTGATAAGTTGTATTCATCAACAAGCTGCCGAAAAAGATTTTTAAAGTATCTTGCCCCTTTCAAAATGGAGTTTGAGTCAACCGAGACAAGCACCACGTTACTCTTTGGCATTTTTATCACCTCTGAAGTTATCTATTATTTCTCCAACTTTTTCGGGTGTAAGATTACCAAAAAATTGATCGTTTATCATAATGGCAGGGGCAACTCCACAAAGACCAAGACAGCTTGTCGTTTCAAGTGTAAACAAACCATCTTCAGTTGTTTCACCTATTTCGACTCCGAGTTTTTCCTTTAAAGCCTCCATCACTTCTCTTCCACCTGTAACATGGCATGGAAGACTTTTACACACCCTTATCACATATTTTCCGCGTGGTTTAATGGAGAACATGCTGTAAAAACTTAAAACTTCGTAAACCCTTGAAGCAGGTATATTAAGCAGTTTTGCAACTTCTTCAGCTGCTTCCGGTGGAACGAAATTATTGTAATAATCCTGTATCATATGGAGAGCATTTATAAGAATATCCCCTTCCTCCAAGGTCTCCTTTTTAACCTTTTCAACAATCTCTCTAACTTTATCTAAGTCGACTTTAACCAATTTGATTCCCCCTTTCAACTTTTAGGGCGAAACCTTACTTATGGCCCCGAATCTACATACTTCTATACAACTACCACACCTTGTGCAAATTTCCGGATCTATATCGTGGGCCTTTCTAACCTCTCCCGATATTGCTCCAACGGGACAAACTCTTGCACAAGCTGTACATCCAACACATTTCTCTGAATCGATCACGTACCTTATCAAATCCTTACACACCTTTGCAGGACATCTTTTTTCTTTCACATGGGCTTCGTATTCATCTCTAAAATATTTCAAGGTTGAAAGAACAGGATTGGGTGCAGTTTGACCGAGTCCACATAGCGAGGAATCGATTATGATTTTCCCGAGTTCTTCAAGTTTCTCAAGATCTTCCTCTTCACCTTCACCTCTGGTTATTTTTTCGAGGATTTCAAGCATCTTTCTGGTACCTTCTCTGCATGGTGTACACTTTCCACATGATTCATCGACCGTAAACTGCAAGAAAAATTTTGCGACATCCACCATACAGGTATCTTCGTCCATTACGATCATTCCACCGGATCCCATTATGGCTCCCAACTCTTTCAGGCTCTCATAATCGACTGGTGTATCCAAATATTCCGCTGGAATACAACCGCCACTCGGACCACCTGTTTGAACCGCTTTCAACTTTTTATTGTTGGGTACTCCGCCACCTATATCGTATATGAGTTCCCTGAGCGTTATTCCCATCGGAACTTCAACTAAACCAGTGTTTTTCACTTTACCAGCAAGCGCAAAGACTTTTGTCCCCTTGCTTGTCTCTGTACCTATGCTCGCAAACCAATCTGCACCTTTTATGATTATTGGTGGAATGTTCGCAAAAGTTTCAACATTGTTTATAAGTGTTGGATAACCCCAAAGGCCTTTTTGAGCAGGATATGGTGGCTTAACATTGGGCTGGCCTCTCTTTCCTTCTATGGAATTTATCAAAGCAGTTTCTTCACCACATACAAAAGCACCAGCACCTATTCTTATTTCTATATCGAATGAAAAACCAGTTCCAAGGATATTCTCGCCCAAAAATCCATATTCCCTTGCTTGATTTATAGCGTTCTTTAACCTTTCTATAGCAAGTGGATATTCTGCTCTAACGTAGATATAACCTTTCTGACCACCTATCGCATATCCTGCTATTGTCATTGCTTCCAGCACTGTGTGAGGATCACCCTCAAGAATTGATCTGTCCATGAAAGCCCCTGGATCTCCTTCATCTGCATTGCAAACTACAAACTTCTTATCAGACTGGCTTTTTCGAGTGAATTCCCATTTCAATCCAGTTGGGAATCCAGCGCCACCTCTTCCTCTGAGTCCACTCTTTTTGACAACCTCTATTACCTGTTCTGGAGTCATTTCTGTGAGAACCTTCGTGAGTGCAAAATATCCATCTCTTGCTATATATTCATCAATATTCATTGGATCTATTATCCCAAGGTTTCTAGTAGCTATTTTTACTTGCTTTTTAAAGAATGGATGTTCTTCATAAACCTCCGCTGCAATTTTTCCTTGAGGCCCTTCAAAAAGCATCTCTTCAACTACTCTTCCCTTTAATATATGCTCTTCAACAATCTTCTTGACATTTTCTGTGTTTACCTTTTGATAATAAACACCTTCTGGAAAGACAGCAACTATAGGGCCCAAATCACAGGCACCCATACAGCCAGTTTCAACTACTCTAACAACGCCATCAAGGGCATATTCTCGAAGCTTTTCTTCGAGAACTTGCTTAACACTTTTTTCACCAGCAGATATACACGCCCCTCCTGCACAGATCAAGATTGTATTCGTTGAAACTGCCATTATCTTTTCACCTCTTTCAGATTATTGGAATTCAAACTTCTCCTTTTCTAACGACAAGATCGGAAACGATTTTTCCTTCTATCACATGTTGTTTAACGATTCTCTCTGCTTGCTCCGGTGTAACGTGTCCATAAACCACTGGATTTTGGTCTTCCATTCTAACTTCCACAGTTGGCTCAACCTCACATAATCCCATGCAACCAGATTGAATAACCGCGACATCAGTTATGTTATTTTTGTTGAGAGCTTCAACGATAGCTTTCAAAGTCTCTTTTGCACCGGCAGCGATTCCACATGTTCCCATCGCAACGACTATCTTTCCTCTTTTCTGTGAACCTCTCATTTTGAGATCTTTAAGCGCTTGCTCTTTTATTTTCATAAGATCTTCCAAACTTTTAACCTTAGGCATTCTATTTCCCTCCTCTATTTTTGTAATTCCTTATTATCTTTGGAACTTCATCGGGGGTAACACGACCATAAAAATCACTTTCTCCTATCATAACGACGGGTGCCATACTACAAGCACCAAGACATCTAACGGCATGCAAGGAAAATAGACCATCCTTTGTAACCTCGCCTTCCTCTATTTCGAGCTCTTCTTTGAATCTATCCATCAACTTATCAGCTCCTTTGACATAACAAGCGGTACCAAGACAGATCTTTATCTGGTATTTACCTCTCGGTTTCATAGTGAACAAAGAATAGAATGTAACAACACCAAAAACTTTACTCACTGGGATATTCAATTTTTCTGCTATGTGTTCTTGAACTTCAATTGGAAGATGCCCAAATATTTGCTGAGCCTTGTGCAAAACCTCTATCAGTGCACTGCTGTCTCCTTCGACTTCTTGAATAAATTCGTCAAGTTCCCTATATAACTTTTCGTGCTCTTTACAAACAGATTTCTCCATTTCGGTTCTACACCTCCTGGAATGTATTCACATATCCAATTCTTTGTGATGATTTTCACGTTCAATTATAACACATTATCGTTAAAAATGTCATAACGTTGCCCTATTCCTAACATCCACACTTATCATATTTTATGTTCAGAAGAATGATTAACCCAAATCCTTTCCGCTATCGGAAGTTCTATTTCGAAAGTGATATACTAACACTTGAAGTTGTACCTACAAATATCACTTCTCTAAATGTATGTTAACGTTTAACTGATTAGTTATAATGAAATATCATAATGGAATTTTTTCACTAATGTGATAGAATTTTTCTGTGTATATTATCTTGCATACATCGCAATGAATTACTAAACTTGAAAGGAGGAACAGAAGTTGGATCTTAAAAGATACATACGTAATATTCCGGATTTTCCAGTAAAAGGTATAATTTTCAGAGATATTACCCCCCTTTTGAGTTCACCAGAAGCTTTCAGAAAATCCATAGATTTAATGGCAGAGCGCATAAAAAAATGGGATTTCGATGCCATCGCTTCCCCAGAAGCAAGGGGGTTTATTTTTGGCTCCACCCTCGCTTACTTGCTTTCAAAGGCTTTCATCCCCATCAGGAAACCTTCAAAATTACCATATAAGACTGTAGGAATCGAATACGAGCTCGAATACGGCAAAGCCATCCTTGAAATGCATGAAGATGCCCTTGAGCATCACAGAAAAGTAGTCATTGTCGATGATGTTTTGGCAACTGGAGGAACTGTGGAGGCAATATCGGAATTGCTAAAAAAAGCAAATGGCGAAGTTGTAGGAATGGCATTTCTAATAGAGCTTACACCGTTGAAAGCTCGCGAAAGACTCAAAAATTTTCAGATTGAATCGTTGATAACATACTGAATTAAGAGGTGGAATGAATGTTGAGAAAAATAAGATTCGATTTCAGTTTTGTGTTTTCGCCAAACATATCTAACGGTGTAAGTGAAGAGGAGGTTAACTCTTATAAGAAAAAGATAGAAGGTGTGATAGAGGAGATAAAGAACGAAAAACCAGGATTTATCTTGATACCCTTTGATGAGAGGAATATAAACTCCGTCAAAAATCTTGCCGAAAAATACGATTACTTTAGAGATTATGAAGATTTCGTTGTATTGGGCATAGGTGGTTCAGCTCTTGGTAACATAGCATTGAGGGATTCTCTGAATGGTTTAAATTGGAATGGATTAGATAAAAACGAAAGGAAAGGTTTTCCAAGAATTCACGTGATTGACAACGTCGATCCCGATTTTGTGGCATCCACGCTGAAAAATTTGGATATGAAGAAAACGATCTTCAACGTTATCTCAAAGTCGGGATCCACAGCGGAAGCAATGGCGAACTATATGATTGTAAAAGGGATAATAGAATCCTTTGGCTTGGATGTTAGAAAGCACCTCGTGATAACCACCGATCCTGAAAAAGGAGTTCTAAGAGAGATTGCAAACGAAGAAGGAATAAACTCCCTTGAAATTCCAAAAAAAGTTGGCGGAAGATTCAGTGTTTTGACACCTGTCGGTCTTCTTTCAGCAATTGCCGGTGGAATAAATATAGACGAACTCATCGAAGGTGCGAAAAACGCGTATTCTCTCTTAGATGAAAAAAATCTTTGGAAAAATCCAGCCACCTTGAACGCTCTAATACATTATATTTATTACAAAAAAGGGAAGAACATAAGCGTTATGATGAGTTACTCCAATAGACTGTATCCTCTTGCTGATTGGTATAGACAATTGTGGGCTGAATCATTGGGAAAGAAATACGATGTTCATGGCAAAGAAATATACGTGGGTCAAACACCTGTGAAAGCTTTGGGAGCTACTGATCAGCATTCACAAATCCAACTCTACAATGAAGGACCTAATGATAAGGTGATCACTTTTCTCGTTCCGAAAAGTTATGATCATGAAGTCAGAATACCAAAAATCCATGAGGAACTCGACTCTATTTCCTATCTCGGTGGAAGAACTTTAAATGAGTTGATAGCTGCCGAACAAAAGGCTACCGCGTATTCACTTGCACAGAATGGTCGACCAAATTTGAACGTTGAATTTTCAAAAATATGCGAGGAATCGATTGGAGAGTTCATTTTCACCTATGAACTTCAAACCGCCGTGATGGGTAAATTGCTCAACATAAATGCATTCGATCAGCCCGGTGTGGAAATGGGTAAGAAGTTAACATATTCTTTGATGGGAAGAAAAGGTTTCGCAGAATTCAGAAAAATCCTCGAAAAGAAAGTAAAAAAATACATCATATAAACAGGGGGCGATAAATCTTGAAATTGCTGACATTCAAAGGTGGAGTTCATCCTCCAGAGAAGAAAGAACTCTCAAAAGATTCACCACTTGAGAATTTTAAGATTCCAGAGAAGGTTT
Organism: Thermotogaceae bacterium; assembly: GCA_011043375.1. Lineage (GTDB taxonomy): Bacteria > Thermotogota > Thermotogae > B21-G9 > HyVt-16 > HyVt-16. The sequence goes on from DQYP01000194.1 coordinate 9,086, forward strand.
ATCTCTATCTTGTGCAAAGTGCTGGAGCTCCACCGAAGCTTTTGGTTGAAAAAGGACAAGAGGTTAAAACAGGTCAAAAGATTGCCGAAACTTCTTCGATAATCTCTTCAAATCTTCACTCTCCGATAACTGGTGTCGTTGAAGACATCACAAAGATGTTTCATCCAATCCTTGGTGCACCCTCTGATTTGTTGATTATAAAAAGAACTGATGAAAAAGATGAGTGGGATCTACTCGATTCAATCGACTTCGAAAAGGCCGATTCGAAAAATCTTGTAGAAAGAATCAAAGAAGCTGGAATAGTAGGACTCGGTGGGGCTGCTTTTCCAACACATGTTAAGCTCTCACCTCCTAAGGAGATAGATACACTGATAATAAATGGTGCAGAATGTGAGCCCTATTTAACTGTGGATCATAGGTTGATGCTTGAGAGAACTGAGGATTTGATAACAGGGATAAGGATAATAATGAAAATATTAAAGGTTAAAAGGGCAATAATTGGTGTAGAAACAAACAAAAGGGATGCGATAGATACCTTGAATAGATTTGCGGGTAATGGTATCGAAATAGCTCCTCTAAAAACCAAATATCCTCAAGGCGCTGAAAAACAATTGATAAAAGCCATACTAAATCGTGAAGTTCCATCTGGTGGCTTGCCGATGGATGTCAAAGTTGTGGTTCAAAATGTTGGAACTGCCATAGCAATAAAGGAAGCAGTTGTTGATGGTAAACCTTTAATAGAAAGAGGATTAACGATAACTGGTGAGGGGGTTAAAACCCCCAAAAATATTGTAGCACGTATAGGAACTCCCATAGAAGAACTCATAGAGTTCGCAGGTGGCTACAATGGGACTGTCGAAAAGGTAATATTGGGTGGTCCGATGATGGGAATCGCGGTTCCCAACACCTCGATTCCAACCATGAAGGGAACATCTGGAATCGTGGTTCTAACAAGGGAAGTAACCGGTAGTCTATACACGAGAAACTGTATAAGGTGCGGTAGATGTATCGAAGCATGTCCAATGAATTTGAGACCCAATGTTTTGTACAAACTCGTTAAAATGAAAAGATACGATGATGCAGTCAATGAAGGACTATTGGACTGTATAGAATGCGGTAGCTGCGCTTACATATGTCCATCGAAAATAGACCATGTAAGACATCTGAAACTTGGAAAGAAAGTTTACAGGGCGCTTAGGAGGGGAAAATGATGGTCAGAACCTTCAAAACTGCGGCTGCACCTCATATAAGGCATCCCGATGATACCTCAAAGATAATGAGAGATGTTTTAATAGCATTGATCCCTGCTACCATTTTTTCTGGGTTTATATTTGGGTGGTATGCATGGATCTTGGCAATAGTGGGTGCGTTTGGTGGCGAATTAATCGAGTATATAATAATACGCTTCTTTAGAAAAGATAAGAATTTTGTTCCCGATGGAAGTGCGAGTGTTACGGGATTACTTTTGGCACTGAACGTCAGCGTTAAACTCCCATTGTGGGCATTTTTAGTTGGTTTGATTTTTGCCCTCGTGGTGGGTAAACATGTATATGGTGGACTCGGATCGAACCCATTCAATCCTGCCTTAGTTGGAAGAGCTTTTCTGATGATATCCTTTCCTGTTCAAATGACAACTTGGGTGAAACCTTATTGGCCAAAGTTTTGGATGTCTCCATGGGATATGGTTACATCCGCAACCCCACTTGCCTTATTGAAAGAGCATGGTTTTTCAGCAGCAAGTAAAGTTAGCACTTTTGACCTATTCATTGGGAATGTTGGTGGATCCGTTGGAGAAATCAGTGCCCTTCTACTGCTCATAGGTTTTGTTTATCTACTAATAAAAAAGAGAGTAACATGGCATATTCCCACTTCTTACATAGGAACTGTTTTGATAATTTCAACGATATTCTGGCTTGTAAATCCCGAGAAATTCGGTACTCCAATATTTCACATCCTCAGTGGTGGATTGATGCTTGGTGCTCTCTTCATGGCAACCGATATGGTTACAAGTCCCGTGACTCCAAAAGGAATGCTGCTCTTTGGAGCTGGATGCGGTGCTATAACCATGATTATAAGATACTTTGGCGGTTATCCAGAAGGCGTCAGTTTTTCGATACTAATAATGAACGCGTTTGTGCCTCTTATAGATTCATTAACAAAGCCCCACAAGTTTGGAGAGGTGAAACAGAATGGGTGAAATAGTAAAAACTGGTTTGATTTTGGCAGCAATAACGGTAATAATCGGGCTCATATTGGGTGTAGTTTATATGGTGGTTAAGGAACCAATCGAAGATGCCGAGTTAGCTGCAAAATTGAGGGCAATAAAGGTTGTTCTTACATCTTCAGAAAACGGTAAACTCATAGTTTCAGAAAAACAAATTCCAAAGAACCTGAAGGATTTAGAGGAGAAAGTCTGGAAATCAAGTGAAGATGGTACTCTATTCGAAAGCTCTAAATATAAAGCGAAGGTTCTATCACCAGCCTATAAATTCGTAGGTAGAAATGGAGAAAACATATACGTTCTTACAGGTTCTGCTATAGGCTATGGTGGAAGTGTGGTAACCATGGCAGCGTTTGTGAAAAAAGATGGAGAGTTCTATGAAAACGCTATAGAAGTCCTTGAATATTCGCAAGAAACGCCAGGACTTGGGGCAAGAATATCAGAAAAGGATGTTAAAAAACGTTTTTACGGACTATCTTCAAAAGCTTTCCAGAAGGCCAATGGTTTGAAAGTCAACAAAGATGCTGGAATATTACCAAAATCTTCAAACGAAGAAATTCGAAAACTCAAAGACTCTGGTGTTGTGCAGACCAGTGATGTGATGACCGGCGCAACGATAACCCCAAGAGCGGTGGTCAATACTTTGAATGCTATGTTCGAGTTCTTGAACCAGGAGGTGAAATGACATGGCGAATACCTTCGCAGACTTCACGAAAGGGATATTGAAAGAAAATCCAACCTATGTGCAAGCACTCGGTATGTGTCCAACTCTTGCGACAACTACCTCCGCAATAAATGGATTGGGAATGGGATTGGCAACTCTTGCTGTTTTAACAATGTCGAATGTGGTGGTGTCATTGGTGAGAAAATTCATACCTGAAAAGGTAAGAATCCCGGCATATATAGTCATAATAGCTTCATTCGTTACCATAGTTGATTTACTGATGCATGGCTTCACTTACGATCTGTGGAAAACGCTGGGATTGTTTATACCATTGATAGTCGTCAACTGTATAATACTTGGAAGGGCTGAGGCATTCGCCTCGAAAAATGGAGTTTTTAGATCACTATTGGATGGACTTGGAATGGGTGTTGGCTTCACACTTTCATTGCTACTTTTGGGAAGTATCAGGGAACTTCTCGGCAATGGTACCATCTTCGGAATAAAGGTATGGGGTGATGCCTTTAAATTATTCATGATGATATTACCTCCAGGGGCTTACATAGTTCTCGGACTACTCGCAGGTTTGTTTAATTTCATTGGTATAAAGAGAAAAGCGAAGATCAAGGGGTGATAACAATGAATGAAGGCGCGAGAATATTTCTTATAGTTTTATCTGCAATACTTGTCAACAATTTCGTCTTGCAGAGATTCTTAGGGATATGTCCATTTTTGGGGGTATCAAAGAAAATAGATACGGCAGTTGGAATGAGTATAGCCGTGTTGTTCGTTATGGTATTGGCTTCCACGATAGTTTGGTTCATAGATCGACTTTTGATCGCCTTGAACATAACTTTCTTAAGGACCATCGTTTTTATATTGGTCATAGCTACTCTTGTGCAATTTGTCGAGATTTTTCTGAAGAAAAGCTCACCTTCTCTCTACGAAGCTCTTGGAATATATCTTCCACTGATAACAACGAACTGTGCAATCTTGGGTCTTGCTCTGTTAAACGTTCAAATGGAATACAACCTGCTTGAAACAGTATTCAATTCTTTAGGAGCTGCTTTAGGGTTTGGACTTGCATTGATAGTCTTTGCAAGTATAAGAGAGAGATTAGAATTGGAAGAAATACCTCAAAGCTTTCAAGGACTTGCCAATGCTTTGATAACGGCCGGTTTGGTTTCCATGGCGTTTATGGGCTTCCAAGGACTCGTCAAAATATAAAGGGGTGAAATAAATGACAGTATTCTATTCCGTCTTGGTTTTAGGAATACTGGGTCTTTTATCTGGAACGTTCCTGGCTTATTCAGCAAAAGTATTTGAAGTGAAAGAAGATCCAAGAGTTGAGGAAATAACAAAGGTTTTACCAGGAGTGAATTGTGGTGCATGTGGTTATCCAGGATGCTCTGGATATGCCAAAGCGATAGTTGAAAAAGGTGAAGTTACGAACAAATGTTTACCGGGGAAAAAGATGGGTGTGGAAGAGAAAATAAAAGAAATACTGAACAAATACAAGTGAGGGTGATGAATATGAATTGGATGAAATTCTTTGAAGAGATCGTCAATCTTCCAACGGGACCAGATTTAACAATCGAAGAAAAACTATCAAAACTAAAGAACGTAGAGTCTTTCATTAGATCCCTGGGGTTTGAATGCAAGTATGGGAAAGGCTCTTTGATAGCTGAAATGGGAAATCCACCTTATATAACTCTGATTGGCCATTTCGATACCGTATTCAAAAAAGATGACACTCTTTCGAGACCATTCAAGACCTATGATAACAAAGTATACGGCCCAGGTGTCGCAGATATGAAGGGTGGAATCGTTATAATGCTGAAGGCAGTGAAGGAATTCTTGGATGAAAAAGTAGAAATGAAGAGAGGTTTAAGATTGATAATAAATGTTGATGAAGAATTAGGTTCTAAAATTAGCAGGGATGATATGTACGCTGCCGCTGAAGATTCCATC
>DQYP01000018.1 GCA_011043375.1 Thermotogaceae bacterium
AACTATTATGGATCATGTGGCCCGCTTTGCATTTAAGAAGTACGAGGATTTTAGAAAGACACTTGATAACTTTCGTAACTATTCCCATGATGAAAAGAAAAAGGCATATGTGGATGTCATGGCTCGCTTATCCAAGGATATAGGTCAAGAAATAAAGGTTATTTCATATAACTCCACGGCTACTGAATATGAGGGGTTACTTCAAATACACGAAATAGGTGTGGTTAAAGGTTTTATAAAACAATCCGAAGATGGTGTCAAAGAAGTAAATTTGGGCGATAATGAAATAAATCTGAGTGGTGATTCAAGAATAATCTTTGTTCTACCAAAAGATTCAGAAATCGTTGAGGTTGAACCAACACCTTCAGAGCGTAAGGGGAATATTTTGGTATGGAATCTTCAAGGAAAAATGAAATTTCCAAAGGTAAAATACAAGAATTAATTGAAGGATATGCAAAGGAACTTCTGAGATTTTTAGAAAGTTCAAGTAACACAATAGTTCTAACTGGTGCAGGAGTAAGTACAGATTCGGGGATACCAGATTTTAGAAGCTCTGACGGATTATATTCGATATATGATCCAAATAGGGTTTTCGATATTGAATATTTTTTGACTACCCCGTCCTATTTTTATGATTTCGCGAGAAAAGAAATTTTGAAAATGATTAGCGCCAAACCTTCCGCTACACATTATATGTTGGCAGAATTAGAAAAGAGAGGATTTTTAAAGGCTGTGATCACTCAAAATATCGATTTATTACATCAAAAAGCTGGTAGTAAAAACGTTATTGAGCTTCATGGGAATGTCAAGGAAGCATATTGCCTTGAATGTAAAACCAAATACGATTTTCTAAAATTGTTGAGAAGCGATGATCCTATTCCAAGATGTGAAAAATGTGGAGGACTTATAAAGCCAAATATAGTGTTTTTTGGTGAATCTTTGCCGGAGAATGCGCTGAATAAAGCATTTTTACTTGCAAAAATGTGTGATCTGATCATAGTTATGGGAAGTTCACTTGTTGTTCATCCTGCGGCTTCATTGCCTCTTTATGCTGTCGAAAATGGTGCGAAGCTTCTGATAATAAACAAAGGTGAAACGCCTTTGGATCATATTTCAATGCGTAAATATGAATGTAACCTTAAAATGTTTTCTGAGGTTGTTATCAACTTTTTAAATCGGAAGGATGAGAATGATTGATCATAGCGCTTGTATTATCAATTTTATCTCTTTCTTTGAGTGTTTTTATTTTCATATATTATCTTATTAACTTTAAGAAGCGCTTGAGTGAAATCGAGTATCCTTACGAGGTTGAAGAAAGGATACTTGAGCTTTTGGGTAAATTCAAGCATGTAGCTTCGATAAAGTTAGAGATGTTAGAAAAAAAGATAGAAGAATTGAGAGGATTAATAAAGGAAGCAAACGATATGTATGCCGCATTGAATGTATCTTTAGCTGATATGAGTAAAGTCAAAGACGAACTGAAAAATGATAGCGTTGATATTTCTTCAAATCCAAAAGATGGAAAACAGATGAATGAAAGCGAACAACCATCTAAAGCAGTTGAAAATGGTGAAACGAATGATAAGCAGAATGAGCCTGTAAGCAAAAGTCTGGAAGAAGCCTCTAAAAATTCCAATGAAAAAGTGGATGAGTTCGATGAAGAGGATAATGGCGAGAGTCTCGAAAGAAAAATTTTGAGGTTAAACGATGAAGGAATCAAAGATTTGGATATAGCAAGAAGACTTGGATTAGGAGTTGGTGAGGTTAGACTTATAATCGAATTGTTCAAAGGGCAAAAGAGAGGGTGATCTTCGATCACAGAATACCCGAGGATAATAGAACTTCCCTCAGGTTTTTTCTTCTCTTGAATAGGGTATCCCCAGTGCGCTGGGAGCCCCCACACGTTTCCTGAACTTTTCATTGAAACTGAAAACTATCATAACTATCAAAGTGGTTAAATAGGGAAGCATCATCAATAAATTGGATGAAATGTTTATTTTTCCTTCTGCTTGTAAGCGCAATTGTAAAGCCATGATTCCTCCAAACAAATATGAACCTATCATCGCCTTATAGGGTTCCCACATTGAAAATATTACGAGCGCTATGGCGATCCAGCCTCTGCCAGCACTCATGTTTTCTATCCACATTGATGTATACGCCAACGAAAGATAAGCCCCTCCAGCTGCTGTTAGGGCGCCACCAATTATTGTCGCAAAGTATCTTGTGAGGAAAACATTTATTCCCGCTGAGTCTGCGGCTGCCGGCTCTTCACCAACAGCTCTCAAGTTCATTCCAAGTCTTGTTTTAAACAGAAAGTATGAAGTAACTGCAACCAAAATATAACTTACATAGACTAAAACATCATGCGAAAAGAAAACCTTACCTATTAAAGGTATTTTTGACAATAGTGGAAGATCAATCTTGGAAAATTTTGGTGCTACCTGACCAATATAATTTCTCCCGATCATTCCGGACACACCCGTGCCGAGCATGGTGAGAGCCAACCCACTAACTGTTTGATTGGCTCTTAGACTTATAGTCACAAATGCATGTATTAAAGAGAATAGAGCACCAGCAACCATTGCAAGAATGAATGCTAAATAAACGTTTTGAAGAGTATATGCGGCTATGAATCCGAATATGGCACCTATTAACATCAAACCTTCCAATCCCAAGTTCAATATTCCACTTCTTTCGGTTATTATTTCGCCAAGGGTCGCGAATAAAAGGGGGGTTCCCGATCTAATAGCAGCAGCTAATATATTTTCAAGTGTTTCCATTGAACTCACCACCAATTTTGATTGGATCGTTTTTTGTGATTTTTATCCTGTATTTAAAGATAGCCTCTGAGGCCAAAAGACTGAAGAGGATCAAGCCTTGAAGAGCGCTTATCATTGATATTGGAAATCTCATAACGATTTGCAGTTGTTCACCACCAACAAGAAGCCCACCAAATAAAAAAGCTACTATTACAGCACTGAAGGGATTCAATCGTGCAAGCCATGCAACGATTATTGCAGTATAACCGTATCCAGTGGAAAAACCGTGTTGAAGCCTATGCTGAACACCAAGAACTTGTATTGAACCAGCTAAACCAGCTAAAGCGCCGCTGAATATCATAGCGATTATCAGATTTTTTTCTATGGAGATACCAGAATATCTCGCAGCTTTAGGATTATCCCCTATGATTTTCAGCTCGAATCCCAAGTGTGTTTTATACATTATAAAATATGTCACAAAGACTAAGATGAAGGTGATTATTATTCCAATATGTATCCCGGTGTCCCCCAGCTCGGGAAGCCAGGAGTTTTTTGGAAAAACAGCTGTCAATGGGAAATTAAAACCCTTTGGATCTTTCCAAGGACCATATATCAAATAATTCAACCAGTAAACAGCTATATAGTTCAACATTAGGGTTGTCACTATCTCATCGAGTTTCAAAAATGCTTTTAAAATAGCAGGTATCAAAGCCCACAAAGCACCAGCAATTGCACCAAATATCAAAAGGAGTGTGATCATTGAAATACTATTGCTCATATTTTTGAACAGAAAAAGTGCACCCCATGTTGTTGCCATCGCACCAAGATAAAGCTGCCCCTCAGCCCCAATGTTCCAAACTTTCATTTTGAACACAACTAAAAGCCCCAAAGCTATCAAAGCCAGGGGAATCATTTTCAAAATCGTATCAACGAGACCAAGTTCAGGGAAAAAGGGCCAGGTGAAAAGTTCCTTATATGTTTCTACAACATCAGCAAAATTTCCAGTATTTATCCAGATAAAGATTCCCATTATAACCAATGAGATGATCAGAGATACTACCGAGATAAGAAAATTCTCGCATTTAAAACGCTCTAATCTTTTTTCAATTTTAAGCTTCAAGTGCAACACCAGCCATCATTAGTCCAACTTCATCTACTTTGCTCTGTTCTGGTTCCACGTATCCCATTATCCTTCCTTCAAATATTATTGCCACTCTGTCTGATACTGTAAAAACTTCATCCAAATCACCAGCAAGCAGCAAGATCGCTGCACCATTGTTACGAGCATCTATGAGTGAATTATATACGAATTCCATGGCTTGTACATCTAAACCTCTCGTTGGATGTTCCACGATTATCAATTTGGGTGAAAGTTCAAATTCTCTGGCTAAAACAACTTTTTGCATGTTACCACCTGACAAGAACTTGATAGGTTGTTTTTCATTGTTGGCAATGATCGAATACTTTTTTATCAACTTTTTGGAATTCCTAAGCATTTCTTTCTTATTTAGGATTCTGACCTTGTTCTTTTGCCTTATAAACAAATTTTCTGCAACAGAGAGGTTAGGACAAGTTGCCGTTTCTTTCCTATCTTGAGGGACATATGCTATTCCGAGTTTCAGCCTTCTTTTAACACTCGTGTTGGTTATATCAAGATTGTAAAACTTTATTTTTCCATTTTCCACTTTCCTAAGTCCTGCAATGCTCTCTGCAAGTTCTCTTTGACCATTTCCTGTGACACCAGCTATCCCAAGGATTTCACCTTCTCTTATTGTCAAACTTAAACCTTTCACAGCTAAGATGTCTTTGTCATTCTTGACTACAAGGTTTTCTACCTTGAGAACTTCTTTACCAGGGTTAGCCGGAGTTTTCTTTATATTGAATAAGAAGTCCCTTCCAACCATCATTTTTGCCAATTCATTTTCATCGAGATTACCTTTATCCAAGGTTCCTACTATCCTTCCGTTCTTCAGGACAGTTACTCTATCGGATACTCTAATCACTTCTTTCAGTTTATGGCTTATAAATATTATTCCTTTTCCGTTGTTTTTCATCATATCGATCGCTTGGAAAAGCGATTCTGACTCTTGAGGAGTTAAAACAGCGGTTGGTTCATCAAAGATTATTATCTTTGCTTCCTCATAAAGAACCTTTAGGATCTCTACTTTTTGTTTCTCGCTCACCGATAGTTGCCAGACTTTAGCATTTGGATCTATATTCATGTTGTATAAATCAGAGAGTTCTTTTATTCTCTTGACCACATTTCTCAGATCTATTTTGAAACGTCCTGTTTTTTTCAATCCTAAGATGATATTTTCGGCGACGCTAAAGGATGGAACCAGAGTGAAATGCTGCTGAACCATACCTACACCGTGTGTAATGGCAGATGCTGGTGATGTTATATTGACCTTTTTCCCTTCTATGAGTATCTCTCCTTTATCGTGTTTGTATAGTCCAAATAAGATATTCATCAAGGTAGTTTTTCCTGCACCGTTTTCACCCAAAAGTGTGTGTACCTCTCCAGGTTTCAGGTTGAAGTTCACATTATCCAATGCCAAAAGGTTTCCAGGAAATCTTTTAGTTATATTTTTTAATTCAAGCAGATACAAGATCACTCAACCTCCTATAATTGGGGGGATGATCCCCCCATTTTGCTTTATTCTGAAGAAGTTTCAGGGATCTTTCCTTCCACGTTGTCAACAAACCAGTTCATTGATAGAAGTTCCTCGTCGGATAATTTGCTACCTGTTTTAACTCTTAGGTTGCCCGACTGATCGTATATAGGACCTTGGAAAGGATCGAATTCACCATCAATTATGGCTTTTTTAAATACCTCAACAATAGTCTTCACGTTTTCAGGAACCATATGTCCAAACGGTGCAAGGTCAACAACACCATCTTTCATTCCCAACCAAACATTTCCATGTTTGTAAGTACCATCTATGATTTTTTGTAAGACATCTACGTAGAAAACTCCCCAATTCCAAATTGGAGCAGTGAGATGAGCTTTTGGAGCGAATGCAGACATATCGCTGTTGTAACCTATACTGTAAACTCCTCTTTCTTGGGCAGCCTGTTGTGGAGCAGGAGAATCCTGGTGCTGTGCTATAACATCTGCACCAGCATCGATCAGACTCAAGGCTGCTTCCTTTTCTGTCGCAGGATCGTACCATGTATTGGTCCAAACTACTTTCACTTTTGCTCTCGGATTTACAAGCTTTACGCCAAGAGCGAACGCATTTATTCCTCTTATAACTTCCGGTATGGGATGTGCAGCAACGTAACCTATGATATTTGATTTTGTCATCATTCCAGCTACTATACCGCTCAGAAACCTTGGCTGATACATTCTACCAAAATATGCGGTCATATTCTCAGCTGTTTTGTACCCAGAACAGTGGAAGAAGTGTATTTTGGGGAACTCTTGAGCTGCCATCAGTGTGGCATCCATGTAACCGAAACTGGTAGTGAAGATCACATTGTAACCTCTTTTAGCAAGGCTTTTTATAGTGTTATATGATTCCATTCCCTCTGGTACACTTTCAATATAAGTTGTCGTTATTTTACCATCTAACACTTTTTCTGCATAAATCCTACCTTGATCGTGGGCATATGTCCATCCTGCATCACCGGTCGGGCCTATGTAAATAAAAGCAACTTTTAAAGGTTTGGCAACTGCTGTGATTGAAAGCGTTAAAAGCGAGATAATCAAAACGATTAAGAATACTTTTTTCATTTTTAATCCCTCCTAATATCATTCTGAAGATTTTGGAATACTTCCAACTATATTATCAACGAACCAGTCCATTGATAAAAGTTCCTGATCTGATAAAATTTCTCCTTTTTTTACTTTCAAATTCCCGTTTTGATCCCAAATGGGCCCCTGGAATGGATGAAAATCACCCTTTATTATTGCTTGTTTAAACACTTCAACTATGCTTTTTACATTCGTTGGCACTTTCGAGGAAAGTGGTGCTAAGTCGACTATTCCATCTTTCATTCCACCCCAGTAATTTTCGGATTTCCAGCTCCCGTTCATTACATCTTTTATTACCGTCTCATAGTAAACTCCCCAATTCCATACTGGAGCGGTTAAAAACGAATCAGTTCCAAATTTTCTCATATCCGAGTTGTAGCCTATTGAATATACACCTTTTTCTTGGGCGGTTTGAACAGGAGCAGCGGAATCGGTTTGTTGAGCTATTATATCCGCTCCAGAATCAATCAAGCTGAGAGCAGCTTCCTTTTCTGTTGCGGGATCATACCAAGAATTTGTCCATACAACATGGACTTTGGCGTCAGGATTAACCAACTTTACTCCTAATGCAAAGGCATTTGTTATTCTTATAACTTCAGGAATTGACACTGGAGCAACGTATCCGATTTTGTTTGTTTTTGTCATAAAACCTGCTATTATTCCAGCCAAAAAACTTGGTTCATATATTCTTCCAAAATATGCAGACATGTTTTTATAAGTTTTATAACCTGAACAATGCATGAAAACCGTATTTGGGTATTTCTTAGCAACTTCTAACACAGCATCCATGAATCCAAAACTTGTTGCGAAAACTATATCGTATTTTCTTTTTGCTAACGATTCAAAGATACTTATTGATTCCATACTGTCTGGAACATTTTCTATGTAAGTTGTTTCAATCGAATCACCAAAAACTTTCTCAATATATTTTCTTCCGAGATCGTGTGCATAGGTCCAACCAGCGTCACCAACGGGACCAATGTAAACGAATGCAACTTTAAATTTTCTTGCTTGCACTGTTGAAAATAAGAACAGCAACACCAACATGATAATAATCACAAATAAATTCTTTTTCCTCAATCCAAGCATCTTATAACCCCCTTCTGAAAATAAAAATCCACCCCAAGAAGCGGGGTGGATTAATTGATTTTATGTATTCTTCCACCCAGCCTCTTGTAGTCAAACGGTTTACGGCCGTTTGGTAGAAACTCCTGAGCCATATTCCCAGGATTATACAAGAAGCGGGTATCTTCAGTTGTTAACCACTTTTTTCAGTTTTATTCTATACTAAAAGTATCTCATGAAAAATAAAATTTTGGAACAAAAATGTTAAAGTCCGAAACGCTTGAAAACCTCGTCCACATTTCTGAGATAATAATCAATGTTGAACAACTCATCGATATCGTTAATATCAAGAAATTTTAGGATTTCGGGATCGGTTTTAAGTATCTGTCGAAAATCTTTCCTTTCATTCCATGATTTCATAGCATTTTTTTGCACTATTAGATAAGCTTCTTCTCTACTCAGACCTTTTTCAAGCAATTTAAGCATTACTCTCTGGGAGAAGACTAAATTATGGGATATTTCAAAACTCTCTTTCATTCGATCGGTATTCACTACCAAGTTTTTGATCAAGTAATCCGCTTTTATGAGCATATAATAGATGATATTTGTTGCATCAGGTAAGATGACTCTCTCGACGGAAGAATGTGATATATCTCTTTCATGCCACAAAGCTATATTTTCAAAAGCGGCTTGTGAATAAGACCGAAGAAGTCTTGCCATACCACACAACCTTTCACACAGTATCGGGTTCTTTTTATGAGGCATTGCACTTGAACCTCTCTGTCCTTTTTTGAAAGGCTCTTGTAATTCCAAAACTTCTGTCCTTTGAAGCAATCTAATCTCCAATGCAATTCTTTCAATTCCGGCAGCGATAAGTGAAAAAACGCTCAACAAATTTGCAATTCTATCTCTTGGAACAATTTGTGTTGATACTTTTTCCACCTCTAAATCTAAGATTTCAGCAACAATCTTTTCGACCTCTGGAGAAATATTTGCATAGTTTCCCACTGCTCCACTGATTTTCATCACAGAAACTTCTGACAGAGCGCTTTTTAATCTTTTATGATTTCTCAAAGCCTCTGAATACCATGACAATACTTTAAGACCAAAAGAAGTTGGTTCTGCATGGACTCCATGAGTTCTTCCAACTGTCGGAGTGTATTTGTGTGTGATTGCTAAATTCTTTAAGGAGTCTATGAACTTTTCCAAAGCTTCGAGAATTATTTTTACAACCTTTTTCAAGGTCAGCCCTAACGCTGTGTCTATTACATCTGAAGATGTTAAACCCATATGGAAGTATTTGGCTTCATCACCCATATTTTCAGTAACAGATTTTATAAATGCTATAACATCGTGATCTACTACTTTTTCCACTTCTTTTATTCTTTCGACATCTACAACTGCCTTTTTTAGGATTTTCGAAGCCGTCCCCTTAGGAGCCACACCAAGTTTTTCATAAGCTTTCACAACTGCTATTTCAACCTCGAGCCATCTTTTAAATTTTTCTTCTTCGCTCCAAATTTCTTTCATTGGAGATATTGAGTATCTTTCAATCAATTGAGTCCCTCCCTACATCTTCTATTGTTTTTTGAATTATACCATTCAATTTGAAGGATCAAGTGGGATATAATATAAAAGGGGTGATAAAGTGGATCCTTTCATTCTAACAATCATAATAATATTCGTCGTCACACTGATTGTAAGTTATCTTAAGTCGATTCTCAGAGACAGATGTTTGAAGGATTTTGATAAATTTCCTGTAATTGTCTTATTGAAAAATGGTAAATCAATTTGGGGTAGAATGCGTTTGAAATCTTCTGGATTCATTTTGACGTATGATCAGCCTTATGATAATATTTCACACCTTGAATATGGCTTTATAATTTACAGAAATGAATTTTCGACGATTTTCAGCATAGTTAGGCTGATTTCGGATCTTTCAGAGAGTGAAAAAAGATTGAGGGAAATAAGAAAAAAGGTAGAAGTTTTCAAACCCATTCTTTGGCTAAGAAAAAAGACCAGGAACTTTTTTGCGGCGGTGAGGGATGCCTTTGTAGATACTTTCTCCATGTTTTTGGGGAAATATGGTGCTAAAAGCTCTTTGATTTCTCAAAATCAAAGGTATGTAAAAAGTCTCGGAACGACGGTGATCGATTATATAGGTAACTCATACGATCCCATACTTGAGGGATTGATAGGAAAACGTGTTGTATATGAGGTGTTTGAGAGTGAAACCTGGAAAGAATACACAGGTGTTTTGAAAAATTATTCCAAGGATTTCCTTGAAATTCTCGAAACAGAGATTTCAATTAAATTAGCACTTAAACTCCGTGAAAATCAGAGAAAAGCATCGCATTTCAACGTAGAAATTCTTAAAGATGAGAATCGAATCACCGTGTTGAATAAGCGAAATAACTCTATAAAGTTGATTTTAGAAAATGGTGATGTGATGGTTGATCCCGATCAACAGATTGAGTTGGATCAAGATTCATCCGATTCAGTAAAACTAATGATAGAGCTCTCCGAAAAAGTAGATGTGGTGTTACCAAGATCTAGTGCAGTTGTTAGACACTTAGCTGAAGGGTGACTATGGATTGTATAAGTTTTTGTTGTATAATTATATTGATAAATACCCAAAGGGGGTTGGGATAGGGGGGTAATTAAAGAAGGGACACAGGCTGGCGTTATACCAGCCTGTGTTTTTTGAAAGAAATATCTCAACAATACATTATAGCATTGTTATTTTCCTATCTATATTGTTAATTTTGTGTCCATATTAGACAAGGTTTAAATTATGATATAATTAAAGGATAAGAAAATGACAATTGGTACCATGTATTGTTTTATTGTCTTTTTATTATGTTTTTACCACTATTTTATCAGTCAAATCTTTAAATATTTAAATAGGAATGAAAGTTTCAAGGGTTGGAGATGGAGGGATTTTATGGACACGAATCGCTTGGTGTTAAGAGCATTTGGTAAATTCCAAGTGGAATTGAACGGTTTTTCGGTATTTGAAAAATTCTGTAGATCTGAAAAAGCTAAGGAGCTTTTCAGGTATTTGTTGCTTTTCAAAGATACGAAAATCAATAAGGAAAAATTGTTGGATATATTTTGGCCAGGTATGACATTGGATAAAGCCTATCAGAACTTGAATTCAACTGTGTACCTGATACGAAACGCTTTCGATAGAGCATCGGAAAAAGGAATCGGTAAATCGATTGTTAGAAGTTCAAATCAGATGTTTTGGTTGGTACTTCCAGAAGGTTATTATTACGATGTCGAAGAATTCAAAAATTTTGTGAATTCAGCTATACATGAACATGACGATCAAAGGAGGATAGAGTACTGTAAAAAAGCCATAGAGATTTACAAAGGTGATCTTTTCACGGAGGACATATACTCAGAATGGAGTGTTTCTTTCAGGGAAGAATATCGTGAATTGATGATAAACACATTAGTATTGCTTGTGGAAACTTTGTACAAAGAAAAGAGATTTGATGAATGTATGTATTACATAATAAAGATCTTGGAAATGGACAAATATAATGAGAGTGCTATATATTATAAAATACTCGTTCTTGTGTCTAAAAAACTTTACAATCAAGCCCTGAAAGTCTATGAAGAATTTGCAGCTCTTTTGAAGGAGGAAATGGATATCTCACCATCGATAAATTTGAAAGAATTGTATTATGAAGTGAAGAAGCAAATTAGGAATGAAAATACTCCGACTATAACACCTGATATTCCTAATTTTCTGGAAATTGAAGAATTCAAGAAATACCTGAAGTTCGAGTTGAAAAAGAGATGCAAGAATTTCATTTTGATAGAGATCTTCTCCAAAAATAGTTTGATAATCAAAGAAAAAATTTTGAATGAGTTATTTTCAAACCTCAGGGAGGCGGATATAATATCGGCTGCTGGAGATAAAATATACGCTTTATTGGTGGACCTGAAAAGCAAAAATGAAGGTGGAAAGATCATAAAAAGGTTGCAAAAGAGATTTAGAGGCAGTGGTATTTCGGTCGAGATAAAAGATGTTGATGCTGTTAACGTCGTTGAGACTTTAAGTTGATAATCTCCCTCAATCGATCTTGGGAAAATCGATCCATATCGAACCTCTTTGTGAACTTTCCACACAAGTATGGACGAATGTAACACCCCTTGCACCATCAAGAACATCTGGAAAGTTCTTTTCAGGGTGTGGTTTTCCGAGTTTTTTATTTAAAAGAACTTCTATAAACGAAGAATATAAGTTAGCGAAGGCTTCCACAAACCCTTCAGGATGTCCCATTGGAAGGGTGAGATTTGAATTTATCAACTTTGAAGAGGTTTCTCGACCTCTAAAGAGAATTTTTGTAGGTTCACCTATTTTGTTGAGAATCAATCTATTTGGTTTTTCTTGCTCCCATTCTATTGAACCTTCTGTGCCATATATCCGAAGTTTTAAAGCATTCTTATTTCCAGATGCTATTTGAGATGTCCAGTAGTTACCAACCGCTCCTGAATCATATTCGAGTATTATAAAAGCATTATCGTCCAATTTTTCTGGATGGATAAAACAGCTCAATTTTGCTAAAATCCTCTTCACTTTTAGGTCAGTTAAGAAACTTACTAAACTCTCGATATGAGCTCCAATATCTCCAACACTGCTAGAAACACCCATATATTCCTTCTTCAATCTCCAGCTTGTACCTTCGCCTATCGTTCTTTTGTTTAAAAGCCATTCTTGTGGATACTCAGCAACCACAAATTTTACTTTTCCTATTTCTCCTGATTTTATAATCTCCTTGGCCTTTTTTATCATGGAATAACCTATATAGGTGTAGGTTACCATGAATTCCAAATTGGTTGACTTCACAAGGTTAACCAGTTCGAAAGCATCTTTTATCTCTAAAGTAAGTGGTTTGTCACACACAACATTTATCCCATTTTCGAGGAAGCTCTTTGCAACCTCAAAGTGTAAGTAATTTGGAACAACTATAGAAACGAAATCTATTTTATCTTCCCTTTTTGCCTCTTTTTCAGCCATTTCTTCAAAAGTCCTATAGACTCTCGAGGGATCTATACCAAGTTTTTTTGCACTTTCAATGTTCCTTTCATGATCACTCGAAAAACATCCTGCGACTAGTTCGGCCTTACCAGTTAAAGATACAGCTGCCCTATGGACAGGGCCTATGAAAGCACCAACGCCACCCCCTACTTGACCATATTTTAGTTTCTTCACACTCCATTTCCCCCCATTTTTCGGTGTTCATCAACCTTCGAATTTCCCCAAAAAGGTTTTATATGCCATATATGTCTCATAGAGATCTGCCTTAGATACCAATTCGTACGGGGAGTGCATACCTAAAACGGCAGGGCCTGCATCCAAAACCCAGGCTCCTAATTCTGCAAAGAATTTTGCAACGGTTCCTCCACCGCCTTGATCCACTTTTCCAAGCTCTCCTATTTGCCATGAGACTCCATTTTGTTTGAAAAGGTTCCTTATCTTTCCAAAAAATTCAGCACTTGCTTCGCTTGTTCCACTTTTTCCTCGCACACCGGTGTATTTTACTAACACGATCCCATAACCAAGTTTAGGAGCATTGAGGAATTCCATAACTGATTTGTATTTTGGATCGAGGGCAGCTGCAACGTCTCCTGAAAGAATGGCTGATTTTTCGATCACATCATCCACATCGATCTTCAAATCCCTCATATTGATAATCTTTTTTAAGGTTCTCATCCAAAATCTCTCTCTAGCTCCAGTATTGCCTTCACTCCCTATTTCCTCTCTATCGAATAGTAAAACTATTGCACTCCTTTTAAGTGACATCGAATCCAAAAT
>DQYP01000287.1 GCA_011043375.1 Thermotogaceae bacterium
GTATTAATTAGTAGTGATGATGATATTAAGATGATATCAAATACATAGGGATAAGATCCCTCACATTCGTTCGGGATGACAAATACGTCACATTCGCTTGTGATGACAAAAGAAGAAAAATGTCATTCCGAGGAACGATAGTGACGAGGAATCTTAAAGAGGTGGGTATATGGATTTTAAAATAGAGAGAATGGATAAGTATATTTGGAAGATACCAAGATTCGGAAGAATGAAGGTGGATGGGATAATATTTACAGATGCTGAATCTATTAAGAACCCGGACATGATGGAGGCTTTCAAACAGGTGATAAACGTTGCAACGCTTCCTGGAATTGTGAAAGCCTCTTTTGCCATGCCGGATATTCATTGGGGATATGGTTTTCCAATAGGTGGAGTCGCTGCATTCAACAGCGAGACTGGAGTAATATCCCCGGGTGGAGTCGGTTTTGACATAAATTGTGGGGTTAGATTACTTTCAGTTGGTTTGAAATATGAGGATGTAAAGGACAAACTTGAAAAAATCGCAAGAAAAATATATGAAAATGTTCCTGTAGGAGTTGGCTCCACGGGTAACATCAAACTCAAGAAAAAAGATTTCAATAGAATGTGTCGTTTTGGTGCAAAATGGGCTGTTGAAAATGGTTATGGATCGTCGGAAGATTTCGATAGGATTGAGGATAATGGATTTTTAAACTATGCTGATCCGAATTTGATAAGTACAAAGGCATTCGAAAGAGGAAAGGATGAACTTGGAACACTGGGTGCTGGAAATCATTTCATTGAAGTTCAATTAGTTGAGAGTGTGTTCGATGAAGCCATCGCAAAGGTTTTCAATTTGGAGGTTGGTTCTGTGACCGTGATGATTCATACCGGTTCGAGGGGTTTCGGTCATCAAGTAGCCACGGATTATATATCTTTGATGAAAAAGGAACTCAAAGATTTCAACAAGGATGTTCCGGATGCTCAACTTGTCTGTGCGCCGTTCAAAAGTTTGATTGGCCAGGATTATTTTTCTGCGATGGCATGTGCTGCCAATTATGCTTTTGCGAACAGGCAGATAATAACCCATCTCATTCGAAAAGTGTTTTTAGAGCTCTTCTCGAGGAATCTGAAGATTGGATTGATATACGATGTAGCACACAACATAGCGAAACTCGAAGAACACGAGTACAACGGTAAAGAAGTTAAAATGGTTGTACACAGAAAGGGAGCAACGAGGGCTTTTGGGCCTGGCAATCCTAACATACCGGAAGTTTACAGAACACTGGGTCAACCTGTGATAATTCCAGGAGATATGGGAACAGCATCTTATTTACTCGTCGGAACGAAGAAAGCGGAAAAGCTAACCTTTGGAACCACGGCACATGGCGCTGGAAGGGTTAAAGGAAGAAGACAGGCCTTGAAGACCTTGAATTACAATCAGGTGATTGAAGAATTGAGAAAGAGGGATATAATTGTTGTAAGCAGATCAAAGAGGACATTGGTGGAGGAGGCCCCGGAAGTTTACAAGGATGTGGACAGGGTGGTTGAGATAGTTTCTCAAATTGGTATTTCAAAAAAAGTTGTGAGGCTCGTACCGATCGCTGTTATAAAAGGATAAATTTTAGATAATTGTTCTAAATCCAATTTCAAATCTCAAAAGTGGGGGGAAAAGGTTGAATTCAAAGTTGATAATCATTTTTTTCTTTATCTTTGCTTTCAGCACCGTTTCACTTTCGAGATCTTATACCATTGATGAGCTCTTGAAGCTGCTTGAAAGAAATGTTCAATACGATTACCTCGAAAAGGAAATAGTTCCTGTGAATTTCTTTTCTTCATCTTCAAAGATGGGTATTTTTCCCTTGAACGATCAAAATCAAACGGGAGAATGGAATTTCAAATTGACTTTTCTTAAGTCTTTGAGCTTTTTTTCGAATCTCGAATATCATTCTAAAAAGTTCTACTTCGAAAATGGAATAGAATGGTCCTTGTTTAACAATAATGATTCGAAAGATATGTTAAAAACTACGATTTCAAAGAAGCTGGAATTGATAGATGTATATTTCAACTTGCTCAAAATGGAGATCAGTGTGAAACGATTGAAAGATTCAATAGATAAAACGGATAATATGTGGAACACCACACTTCCGATAGACTATGGATTGTCCAGAATTGAGGAGAACTATCTTTTCAGTAGGATAAAATCCATGTGTGGTATAACTGAGGATTTTGAAATTTCAATTCCAAAGGCTGAGATTTCATCTTTGAAGTTGAACTTAGGCTCCATATTGAACGCAGTGGTTTATTTGAACAGTCCTGAAAAGAAAAAACCTGAACTCTCGGTTATCTTCTCGATTTCCCAAATATCCCCCAAAACATCAAGGTTGAATGCGGGATTCAATTTTGTTTGGGAAAACGCAAAGATGGAGAACGATAATTTATCAGGGGAGACCTCAAAGATTAAGAAATTGTATTCACAATTTGAATATTTGAAAGATGTGTTGAAAAGTTACCGACTGAATCTTTCAAGGTTGGAAAATAATAGTATCGAATATCATAACGTCAGGAGAATATTGGAGGATTATACAATAGAAACTTACAGACTTTATTATCAATTAAAAATTTTGGAGGAGATAGTTGAATGATGAACAACTTTTTAATGCAGGGTGGCCCCAAGAAGATAGCGGCAAGGTTCATCTTGCTGTATGGGCTTATCTTTTTGCTTTTATCTTTCATATACCCTGATGTTTTCACAATAATCGTCAGCACCATGGCAATAGTTCTGATAATAGATCCGATAGTTGAGGTTTTGATGAAACTTCGTGGTATGGTTAGAATGTTTGCCATAATTATGGCTTTATTGATCTTCTTTTTGTCGATCCTTTCACTGATTGTATTGCTCGCCCCCTCTGTTATAGAGCAAGCTGGAAATTTTTACAATTTCATGGTCAACTTTTTCGAGAACAAGCAATGGGAAGGTTATTTTTCGAAATATCCGGATATACAGAAGAGTGTTTCAGATATACTCATTAAGATTCAGCCTAAATTTTTGGATTTTGTGGCGAATGCCATTTCCAATATAACCAAGATGACTCCGCAGATTATAAGTTTCCTATTCTATGTCATTCTTGGTTCGATATATTTAGCCTTTTACTTCCCGGAATTTAAAAGAAAAATAGGAATAATATTTCCCCGGATTGCCAGAAGGGAAGCCTTGGACTTTCTCAGAGAAACCTACTTACAACTTAGACAATTTGTTATATCCTTATTCTTGGTGGCTTTGATTGTTGGAATATCCTTTGGAGTGTTCTTGCTGTTTATAGGTGTGAAATATTCTTTACTTTTGGGGGTTTGGGCAGCGATTACCAATCTGATCCCAATAGTTGGTGTTGTTCTTGAAATCATACCTTTGCTTCTCACAGGTGTATCAATGGGACTGAAAGCTGTTGTAACTATAGCCATAGCGGTTGCGGTTGTTCACACAACTGCGTTTGTTATCTTTTTGAAACTCATGAAAGGTTATATAAAAATAAATCCTGTAGTTATGATTTTCATGATACTTCTATCGACTCAGATATTTGGAATGATTGGAGCCTTCATAGCTGTTCCATTGACCATAGTGATCAGGTTGTACTGGCAATATTTCATTTATCCTTGGCTGGAAGGTAAGAAACTCGACAAAGTTGAAAAAAATGGGGAGGAGAAGTAATTTGGTAAAAATTTTAAAAGGTGAATCCAAGGTTTTGAAAATTGAGACTCTGAAAAAGGAATTTGGATTCTTCAAAGTCTTCGATCTTGAGAATGAATCATTCAACATCCTTTTGAATGTCTTGAAGAACAAGCCGATCTTTCAAGATGAGATCGTCTTGTTTGTGAAGAATTTTGATTCTTTGAATAAGAATCAAAAGAAGGAATTGATTGAAATTCTTGACTCCATCAAAGATTTGGAAGGTTTCAAAGTATTCATCGATTCAGAAAACAAATTAGGAAATTTCGACGTGATTGATTTGAGCCTACCACAGCCTTGGAAGCTTGAGAAGTGGCTGGGTTTGATTGAAAAGATGGCTGAGAAAAAATCTTTGAAGCTCGATGAAGAAGCTTTGAAATTGATCTTCGAAAGGACGGGTCCAAATTACGATAGAATCCATCGAGAGATCGAAAAGCTGAGTTTGTATTCGATGGATGAAAAGGCAGGAAAAGTAGATATCGACACCGTTGAAAATGTTATCCATGATTACAACAATGTTATTCTGGATGATTTGATGTTCGCTATTTCTTCAGGTAATTTGGAGGGCATTAGTGACCTATTCGACGATACCTTTGAGGTGATCGATCTTCAATTGTTACTTTACAGTTTGGCTGACCATTTCACAACTTTATTCAAGATCCTCTGCAGTGTTGAATATAAAGAAAAATACTCTTGGAAGGATATTGTTGAAGCTTCAAGAGAACTTTCGATAAGTTCTGCAAAAGTTGCGAGATTTCTCGGGTTCAACTTCAAGAATCAGATGTATAAGAACACAAACCATGTTGAGCTGTATGATCTTGAAAAATTAACGAATATTTTGGGAAAAATAATCGATATTCAGTACGAATTCAGATCCACTGAATCAAGCAAAACGGTTTTGAAAAACAGGTTGATAGAGATATCAAGAATAGTATATAATTGAAAACAAAAAGTTTGGGGTGGCAACTTTGGCAACTCTGTCGATAATTCTTGGATTAACCTCGCTGATAGTGTCGCAATATTTTTTCAAGAAGATACAGCTTTCCATACTTGTAGCAGTAATCGTAACGGGTTTGGTTGGTTCATTCCATAATCTCTCAAACTTTTATACGGCTTTTTTTTCTACCATTGGAGATCTTTCCTTCTGGAAGGTAATGATAACCATCTTCTCCATCTTTTTGCTCAGCGAATTGATGAAAAACAGTGGTGATGTGGATAGATTCTCAGCTAATCTTCAGCACATATTCATGGGATCGGAATTGATAATTGCGATGGTGCCTGCGCTGATAGGACTCTTACCGATGCCAGGTGGAGCTATGTTCACCGCTCCAATAGTTAAAGAGGTTGGAGAAAGATTGAACATAAAGTCGAGCAAGCAGATGATCGCTAATTATTGGTTCAGGCATGTTATGGAATTTTTCTGGCCAATGTACCCAGCGATTGTTTTACTATCAGCCTTTGCACAGAAAGATGTAAGACAACTTTTTCTGTATCAAGCTCCTTTTGGAATCTTGGCTTTTGGGTTGGGAATATTCTTTTTCATTACGAACAAAAGACTCAAATTTCAAAAAGATGGTAGAAAATTTTTCCGGCTTTTTTATCATATATGGCCAATATTAACAGTCATCATCTTTATATTTTTCTTCAAAATAGAGGGTTATCTATCAGTTTTAATTGTCGCACTTTTATATGGATTCATGAACTTTAAGGTGTTGAAAAGATCCTTTTTAAGAAGTTTGAAATACGATATATTCATACTCTTTTTTCTTGTTTTCTTTTACAAATCCTTTTTAAATGTGAGTGGTATAAGTAATGAAGTTCCCAACGAAATATACAATCTTGGAATTTCTCCTTTGGTCTTGATACCAATTTTACCGATGATCTCAGGTTTTTTGACGGGAGTTACCCAAGCCTCCATAGGTATGAGTTTCTCCGCAATAGCGGGTATAATTGCGATAACAAGTCATCCACTCATTGGATATATAACCGCTTATTTTTTCGGTGTTTTTGGTGTTCTGCTTTCGCCGCTTCATCTGTGTCTAATTCTCACGGTTGAGTACTACAAAGTGAGTTTTAAGACCGTGTATCGCTTGATGTTGCCCATAATATCGATTTTGATGGTCGTTATACTCGTGATCTGGTTCTCAACTATGTGATTTTTTCCTTATGAAATTTTTGAAAGCTCATCGACTTCTTTTGAATTTTTACAGCTTTGGTTATGATATCATCGTGTAGAGGCTTCAGTTTCATAATTATTTTGCCTATAGGAAGCATTTTTGATATAGATTTCTGGATTCTAAGTGCAGTTTCTAACTCTTCTTCTGTTATATAACCGAGTTGCACCAATATCTCTCCGAGTCTTGGTCTCGGATATATTTGTACCAATCTTCCCCCACAGCTTTGACAAGTGTTTTTGATCCCGTTCATATAAGAAGCAGCGGAATAGTAAGTCTTTCCACAATCTGCACAGACAAATACATAAGCCAAAGAGAATCCCCCTATTTTTCATCAAAATTCATCATACAAATTTTATCATATAAAAATAAAAAAACGAAGCGCCCTATCGAGCACTCCGCCACGCCCTTCTTTCATGGCTTTCAACTTGTCCCCATTCTTCTTTTATTTTTAGCGGGGCTGTATATATTTTAACATTATGTGGAGCAAAAACGCAAATTATAGAGAATAAATCATAATGTTATAATTGATTCAAAGCGGCGATGGGAGCGTGAATGAATCTTGGAGAAACCAAGTTTAATTAAAGTTTTTTTGATTTTTATGAAGATCAGTGCTATAGGTTTCGGTGGAGGATACGGGATACTTCCATTGATGAGAGAGGAGCTGGTAGAGAAAAGGAAAATCATGAGTACCTCGGATTTTTACCATGCGATTGCTCAAGCACAATCACTTCCTGGGCCTATTGCTGTGAATACTTCCATATTTGTAGGTTTGAAATTGTTCGGTATCCTTGGAGCTGTGATTTTAACATTCGGAGTCGTTGTTCCTCCTTTCTTCGCGATTCTTATAATTGCAAATTTGATCGATAGATTTGGAAATCTTGAAGTTTTTCGAAATTTTTTAAAGGGAGCAAGAATAGCTATCGTTGTGATAATAATAGACTTTGCTGTAAGACTATCGAGAAGGAATTTGAGGGATATTTCAAGTGCTGTCATTATATTTATCGGTGTACTTTTAACCTTTTTTTTGAAAATACCGGTTATTTTGGCGTTTTTGATCACTGCTTTTTTTATATACATCGTACCCCATAAGAAAGATATCAAAAGCATCAGGATTGATGAAAAATGAATTTGAAGATCCTGTTTTCTCTTTTTGCAAGTTTTTTTAAGATCGGCTTTTTCGCGTTCGGCGGTGGATATGGAGCCTTGAGTATGATTCAGGACGAAGTTGTCAACGTCCACAAATGGATGAATGCACAGCAATTCCTCGATCTTCTTTCGATCTCCCAAATGACACCGGGACCAATTGCCATAAATGCGGCTACCTACATCGGGTGCCGAATTTCCGGAGTTTGGGGTGCGTTCTTTGCGACCGTTGGTGTTGTTCTACCAAGTTTTGTTTGGGTATTGTTGTTTTTGAAACTTTTGAATCTCGCATCCAAAAAAATGGATACTTCACGTATATTCGATACTTTGAAGATAGCCATACTCGTTCCAATATCTCTCGCGGGTGTGAATCTTTCTTTGAGTTCCGTAAAAAACATTATCGCATTGATATTTGGTGCAGTCGCTTTTTTGATACTGAGATTCAAGAGAATTCCTTTATTCTGGCTTGTCATTATCTCAGGATTCGCTGGAATAATTCTTGGAAAATATCTTTGATGGTTATTAATTTATATTCTCTTCGCCAACTATACCTATTACTTTTTTAAATGTTTTATGCTTGTACATCTTATTATCTGCTTCATCCAATACCTTATTTACATCCTCTCCCACTTTCCAAATTGACATTCCAACCGATAATGTTATCAATTCTGAATTTTTCAGTTTCAACTTTTTAATCTTTTCAATTATTCTTGTTGAAACATTTTTCGCTTCTCTCAAGGAAGTACTGGGTAAGGCTATCAATATTTCATCTCCACCGAATCTCACCGCGATATCTGATGCTCTTATGTCGGTTAAAATCACTTCTGATACCTTTCTCAGTATGCAATCTCCGAATCTGTGACCGTGATTGTCATTCAACATCTTGAAATTATCTATGTCCATCATTATGAATACTATTTGCCCTTTCATTCTTTCTTGTCTTTTCATCTCTCGAGGCAACCACTCACTGTAAAAGTAAACCCTTGTATACAATCCGGTTAAAAAATCTCTTATGGAAATCTGTTTTATATTTCTAACTATTAGTCCTGTTCCCAATAGGCTAGTAAACATGGATAGTGCCATTAGAAGAATTGGTTGAACACGATCAAAGAAAAAAACAGTGGAAGAAGCCAAAAACACTCCAATATAAAGCACAAAATACCCAAGAGTCTTTTTCGTTAAGTACTTTGTACTTAGATAAGCATGAATGAGTATTGAAAAAAATACGCCTGAAATCGCTATTTTTAAAAGTAGAAGTTTCATCTCAAACACACATAAAAAATATGCTCTTCTCCCCTTTCTGAGTTGAAATATACCCCTTTTTTATTGTACTATGTTACGTTATAGATATTATTAATATATCATTTTTCAATTGTAAAAATAATTATTACAAAAGGTAAAAATAGAGTAAAAATAACCCAGTGATTCCAAATCATTCTTTCTTTATGTTTGAATAACACGGTAATTTGAGAAGTTAGAAAAGCTTGTGATATACTTAATAACAATAAATGTATCTTCACAACGAGGCCAAGAAGGTCTCAATCTCCCCCGAAAAGTAAGAAATCTAAAAACAGAGCCAAGAAGGCCCCCTGCATTGTTGAAACAATGCATACTTTTGCACATTCAATAGAAGTGAAGGAGGTCTCGGACGTGTTGAATCTTCATGAATTGATTCAAAGAAATGATCTTGAAGGAGTATTGAGGATAGCAAAAGAATTTCACGGTCATGTGTGTCCCTATTTGGCACTTGGAATAAGGGTATCTGTGATCGCAATGAGAGAATTAGGGGTAAATAGAATGGGATTCAACGAAAGTGTAGACGAGGAGATTTTAGCGATAGTCGAAACCAATAGTTGCTTTACAGATGGTGTTCAAGTAGCAACAGGGTGTACCTTTGGAAATAACTCTCTCATCTATTTCGATCTTGGGAAAACGGCTTTAACACTTGTGAAAAGAAGTAATTGGAATGGTGTGAGAATTTACGTGGATGCCGATAAAATCAAAAAGTACTATTCATCAGAAGCCCTTGAACTGTTCAACAAAGTTATAAAACAGAGAAAAGGATCATTCGAAGAGAGAAAAAGGATGGAAATTCTTTGGGAAGAAATGGGTTACAGAATGTTGAAAATCTCAAAAGAGGAACTGAACATCGAGAAAGTGAAGGTAAAGCCAATAGAGCAGGCTCCAATTTTCGAAAGTGTTAGATGTTCTAAGTGTGGTGAACTCACAATGATTGAAAAGGTAGTAAATGTTAATGGTGATTATCTCTGTATGAGATGTTCTCAAGAGAGTTACCATGCCGTGATTGGAAGAGGAATAGTTGAGGTGAGATCATGAGAGCAAGGATGAATGTTCTTATCATAATAATATTTTACTTGGGACTGATCACATTTGGTGAATCTAATTCGAATGTCTTGAAAATCACCGATTTACTTGGAAGAAATCTGATGGTTCCGAATGATGTAAAAAGAGTGGTAGCCGCCGGTCCTGGTGCATTGAGAATCCTTGTTTATTTAAATGCAACGGATAGAATTGTGGGAGTGGAGGATTTCGAAAAATTGAGACCTTATGGAAGGCCATACATATTAGCACATCAAGAACTCAGAGATCTTCCAACGATAGGTCCAGGGGGACCTGGAAAACTGCCAAATCTTGAAGAAATTTTGAAATTGAAACCCGATGTCATCTTCATGACATACATCGATGCGCGAATCGCTGACAATATTCAGAATAAGGTGAAAATTCCTGTGGTTGTACTGAGTTATGGTTCCCTCAAAACTTTTGAAGATAAAGCTTTATTCGATTCTCTAAAACTCGCGGGTAAGATACTAAATGAAGGTGACAGAGCAGAAAGGATCATATCATTTATAATGGGCATTCAGAAGGATTTAGAAAATAGAGTGAAAGATTCGAGTGGACCAACGGCATATGTGGGGGGTATAGGATACAAAGGACTTCATGGAATAGACAGCACAAAACCGAATTACCCGATATTCAACGTTTTAAAAATAAAGAATGTTGCGTCTGCGATAAAAGAGGATCATGTTTTCATAGATAAGGAAAAATTGTTAGTTTGGCAACCAGATTTCATATTCGTAGACGAAGGTGGATTGAATTTGGTGGAGAAAGACTATTTGGAAAATCCCGAATTTTACGAATTCTTGAATGCGTTCAAAGAGAAGAAGATTTACGGCGTGCTACCTTACAATTATTACACAACGAACATAGGAACAGTCTTGGCGAATGCGTATTTCATAGGGAAGATAGCATATCCAGAGTATTTTGAGGATATTGATCCAATAAAGAAAGCGGATGAAATTTACAAATTCTTGGTTGGAGAAAGTGTTTATAACGAAATGAAAAAACAATTCGGAGGATTTGGAAGATTGGATTTGAAAAAAGGATCGATAATTCCTGTAAGGTGATTTTTGGTGAAGAGATATAGGTATTATATTAGAAGAAAAATGTTCTTCAACCTATCGTTACTGATTTTTTTGATATTAATCATCCCTTTTTCTCTCAATATTGGTTCATACAAACTGTCTCTCACAGATGTTTGGAATGCAATTTTTTATCACAGTGGAGCAGCTGGGATGATAGTGTGGAACATACGTTTACCACGGATATTAACATCAATTTTCGTTGGAGCAGCTCTGGCGGTTTCTGGTGCTATTATGCAAACTTTGCTCAAAAATCCTCTTGCAAGCCCCTTTACCATGGGAACTTCACATGGTGCGATGTTTGGAGCATCATTGGCCATACTTCTTTTTTTTGGTAGTGAAGAAAGTAGTGGAAGAATATTCGTGAATGATCCTTATTCAGTTGTGATTTTTGCTTTCATTGGGGCAATCGCAGGTGTTCTTGTGATATTAACTCTTGCAAGATTGAAGGGATTGAGTCCCGAAGCTGTGATATTGGCTGGTGTTGCGATAAGCTCCGTTTTCACGGCTGGAACGACTCTGATCCATTACTTCGCTGATGAATTGCAGTTAGCTTCTATGGTATATTGGAGCTTCGGAGATCTGGGAAGAACCTCATGGAAAGAGTT
This sequence comes from Thermotogaceae bacterium, assembly GCA_011043375.1. Taxonomy (GTDB): domain Bacteria; phylum Thermotogota; class Thermotogae; order B21-G9; family HyVt-16; genus HyVt-16. The sequence goes on from DQYP01000287.1 coordinate 11,075, forward strand.
GATCTTGATAATGATACTTTTCATTCCTTCCATGGCGTATTTTGTGTTTAAAGGATGGGATTTGAATGCTGCTGAAACAGGTGATAACACTGCCAAATCATTGGGGATTGAAATTGAAAGATTGAGATTCACGGGCATACTCTTGGCTTCTTTGATAACTGCCGTTAGTGTTGCTTTCGTTGGGATAATTGGTTTTGTTGGACTCATATGTCCACATATTATAAGACTCATGATAGGGAGTGATCATAGATTTCTTATACCTTCCTCAGCGATTTTAGGGGCTTTATTGCTCTTGGGCTCGGACATGATTTCACGGGTTATAGTTGCACCCACAATCATACCGGTTGGTATCATAACTTCGTTCATAGGTGTTCCACTTTTCATGTATCTGCTTTTGAGAATGGAGGCAAGAAAATGATTGAGGCAAGGGATTTGGAATTTTCGTACAACGGTGTCTCAATTTTGGAGAACGTAGATGTTGAATTTAAAGAGGGAAAAGTCAATGCGATACTTGGTCCGAATGGCGCTGGTAAATCAACTCTTCTAAAATGTTTGAATGGTATATTGAAACCAAAGAGAGGATGTGTGTATATAAACGGTAGCGATATAAGAAGATTGAAATTGAAAGATATAGCGAAATTGATTGGATATGTGCCGCAAAAGAACAATCCAGTTTTAACAACGGTCTTTGATTACGTACTTCTTGGAAGAAAACCGTACATGGGTTTTGGAGTCGGGAGAAAGGATTTGGAAATTGTTGAAAGCGTTTTAAAAACGCTTGGAATTGAAAAACTGTCCTTGAAGAGATTGAATCAATTGAGTGGTGGAGAACTACAGAAGGTCATATTGGCGCGGGCTCTGGCGCAGGAAGCAAAGATACTTCTTTTGGATGAACCAACGAATAATCTCGATCTAAAAAGTCAGTTTGAGCTTATGAATCTCACAAGAAAATTGGCGCACGAAAGAAATATAACCGTTGCGATCGTTGTACATGATATAAACATCGCTTTGAGATTCGCCGATGAATTTGTATTCATGAAGGATGGAAAGATAGTTGCAAAAGGTGATAGAAAAATTGTCACATCGGAAATCATAGAAAGAGTTTACGATGTTCGAGTAAAGATCAAAGAGATATCGGGCATACCTGTACTAATATATTCTCCATTTTGAGAGGAAAGGTATCTGGCCTTCATGGATCAAAATTCGATTTGTAATCCCACTCTTGAAACTTTGGTCGATATCACCTTTTCTAAATATGGTATATTCCCAAATTCAGTTACATCTGCACATACAGTTGGACCAGAACCACTTAAAAACCAAAAGTTTGGTTTTTTCAATAAAATAGATTTTATAAAATCTTTCAATTGTTTTGAAGCGTTGAATCTAAACTCTTGATGTAATCTATCGGCGGTGTATTTCAACGCATCTTTGTATTTTCCATGTGCTATCTTCGATAGGAACTGTACTGAATTCTTTAGATTGAAAACTGCACTCTCGTATTTAATTTGTTTTGGTAATACGCTCCTCATCTCTTTCGTTGAAAGTCGAAAGTTTGGAACGATAAAATTCATTTCTCCAAAATCCACTTCTTTGAACACCTCGTAATCGAGGATGGTTCCATCGTAATAACTTACAACCAATCCACCAGTAAAGGCTGGCACAGTGTTGTCAGGATGTCCTTCGATGTTAGTTGCAAATTTTATCATCTCGAGCTCCGTCAATGGTTCGCCTGTGAGAACATTGGAAATCACCGTTGCAGCTGCTATTATTGCTGCACTTGAACCTAACCCTTTCGAGATTGGGATATTGCACTCTTGAATTATTTTGAGTTTAGGTACCTTTTTGCGTGTGAATCTTTGAAATTCTACAAAGACCTTTTGGAATAATGAATAATCCTCAATCTGATCAGCATACTCTCCCTTACTTTCAAAGTACCAATCCTTTGTATCAGTGTTGAATTCTATGAGGTTGAAAAGTTCCAGAGCGATTCCAAAAACATCGAATCCCGCTCCGAGATTTGCACTGGTTGCAGGAACTTTGATCAGTCCTTTCATAAGCCGATCTCCTTCAAAACAACATTCAAATCTGGTTGAACGATCTTTGGTTCTTTAATTTGAGAGATCACTACATTTGGATCTTTTAAACCGTTCCCCGTTAGTGTACAAACGACAACATCAGTCGGTTTAAAGATACCCTCGCGAGATTTTTTCAAGAGACCAGCAATCGATGCAGCAGATGCTGGCTCACAGAATATTCCCTCCGAC
>DQYP01000285.1 GCA_011043375.1 Thermotogaceae bacterium
AGGTTTTTGATAAATTTCAATACTTTTAGTTAACAGAATCAGATAAAGGTAGGGGAGAGGAAATATGATAATAACGATTCTGAGTGGTAAAGGTGGAACAGGCAAGACAACGGTTTCAACAAATCTTGCAAAAGTGCTTTCAGAGAATCTGAAGGTTCAGCTTTTAGATGCAGACGTTGAAGAACCGAACGATCATATATTCTTCAACGTCGATTTTTCACAAACCGAGTCTGTCAATATCCTTCTTCCCGTTGTTGATGAATCAAGGTGTATACAATGTGGAGAATGTGCCAAAGTGTGTCAATTTGGCGCAATAGCTCTATTTTCAACAGGAGTGAAAGTTTTTGAGACGCTGTGTCACGGTTGTGGGGCATGTTCTATTGCATGTCCAGTCGACGCGATATCAGAAAAACCAAAAGAAATAGGTAAGGTGAAAATAGGTACTGTTAACGCGACCATGAACTTTGGAATGGGAATTTTGAATATCGGGGAGCCCTCTGGAGTTCGCATAATCCGTCAGCTAAAAAAACATATCGATCGTAAGGCAGATGTTATTTTGATTGATTCTTCACCTGGAACTTCGTGCCCTGTAGTTGAAAGTCTCAGGGAGGCTGATTTTGCGATTTTGGTTACTGAACCGACCACCTTTGGGCTTCATGATTTAAAATTGGCAGTTGATCTTGTGAAGGAGATGAATATACCAGCTGGAATAGTTGTAAACAAAGATAATGAGGAAGTGACTATTATAGACGATTTCGCGAAGGAGGCTGATATTCCAATAATTTTGAAGATTCCATTCGACAGAGAGATAGCAACGTTGTATTCAAGAGGCGAATTGTTTGTTGAATATCTACCTGAATGGAAAAAGAGATTTTTCGATGCCTTTGAGACCATAAAGGGGTTGATAAAATGAAACAAATCGCGATAGTGAGCGGTAAGGGTGGAACAGGCAAAACTACCATCGCTTCATCTTTTGGGATTTTGAAAGAGAACTCATTGCTTGCCGATTGTGATGTTGATGCATCTAATCTTTATTTGATGTTTCAACCGAAAAGTGAGGAAGAATTCAAGTACTATGGGGGTAAGAAGGCAATTATAGATCAAAGTAAATGTGATCAATGTGGAATCTGTGAAAAGGTGTGTAGATTTGAAGCAATAAAAGCCGAAAGTAATACCTACAGCATTGATCAGTATGCGTGTGAAGGATGTAATGCATGTGTGATATCATGTCCCCAGGAAGCTATAAGATTGGAAGATTCTTTGGCTGGAAGGTATTTTTACTCGACAACAACTTTGGAGAGGAAACCTCTGGTGTACGCAAGACTTGAACCAGGTGAGGAAACTTCCGGAGGTTTGGTTGCCGAGGTGAGGAAACATTCGCTGAGAAAAGCGGGTGATCTTGGAAAAGAGCTTATCATAATAGATGGAGCTCCAGGAATAGGTTGTCCAACTACTTCTTCGATTGCTGGTGTGGATTATGTTGTGATTGTTACTGAACCAACTTCGTCGGGATTACATGATCTGAAGAGGATAATCGAAACTGTAAAACATTTCAGGAGAGAAGCCGGTGTTATTGTTAATAAATTCGATTTGAATCCAAAGGTTAGCAATGAGATAAAAAATTATTGTATCAGCGAAGGTGTGGACATTTTGGGAGAAATACCATTCGATGAAATTGTTGTTAAAGCAGTTCTTGAAACTAAGCCAGTGGTTTATTACTCAGATAGCAAAGCAGGAGCAGCCATTAAGAATATATTCGAAAAGGTCATTGATAAATTGCAACCATTTTGAAATACAGGTGAAGAGGCGATAAGAGATGATTTCAATATTTCAGATGATAATATACTTTTCAATTGGGATCTTTTCTGGTTTCATGAGTGGAATGTTTGGAATAGGTGGAGGTTCTGTTAGAACCCCACTGCTTTATGTAGCAGGTTTACCTTTACTGGATTCTTATGGGATAAATCTATTGGTTATACCATTTTCTTCTTTAATAGGCGCTGTGACCCATAGGAAGAATATAGATTTTTCGATTGCCAAGTATATGATAATTGGTGGAGGGCTGGGAACACTATCCGGTGCCTTTTTGGTAGGAGCTCTTCCCACTTTGACTTTAGCAATCATCTTTGTTGTGGTTTCCATTGTAACGATCTTGGGCGTTCATCTTGAGCGAATTTTCCCAAAGATTGCCAAAAAGTTTAAACCCAATATGGTATTGATCGTTATTGGAGCATTTTTTCTTAACTTCTTAACGGTTTTGCGTGGGGGAAGTGGAGGAAGTTTGTTTCCACCCTTTTTGAAAGCACTTGGATTTGATATTCGAAAAGCGATAGCAACTTCATTGTTTTCAACTATTTTCACGGCATCCGTTGGAATCGTGGTCTTTTGGTCTCGTGGTAATGTAGATTTCTTTCCTGCATTGGCTGTAATTGTAGGATCGGTAGCTGGTTCACGGATAGGTAGCTTGAAATCTTTGAAAACAGAGCCACTTTGGTTGGAAATCGGCCTTTCGATACTGATCGTGTTCTTCGCGATGATAGTATTGATCAAGTCGATATAAACATAAAAAGTAAAATATATCGATTGGGAGGTGTGTTAAATGGGTAGTTTCGGCAAAATAGCTGTTCCATCAAAAGGCAAGACACTTGATTCAATGGTTGATGACAGATTCGCAAGAGCCAGAAATTTTATAATTTATGATTCTGAAGAAAAAGAAATCGTCGAAATTGTGAACAATGAAACAGATCAGGCTCATGGTATGGGCCCCAAGATAGTTCAGCTGTTGGAATCGAAGAAGGTCAAAACAGTCATTGCACCAAGCGTTGGATTGAATGCATTTGAAAGTTTAAAAGCAGCAGGCATAGAAATCTATCTGTTCAGTAATGGCACGGTTAAAGAGGCACTCGAAAAGTTGGATCATGGAGAATTGAAAAGGATGGAAAGTCCTTCAAATTGATAAAAAGGAGATGAGACAATGCCTTGGGTAAATTCCAAATGCGTTGGTTGTGGAAATTGTGTGAAAGTTTGTCCTGTTCCAGGAGCCATAAGAATCGAAAATAAGCGTGCTGTTATAAACAACAGTATCTGTACCAGATGTGGGAAATGTTTCGATGTGTGTCCAACGGACGCTATACGTCCAAATTATGAGAATCCTTCTTTGAGAAGAGGCGGTATGGGTAGAGGTAGAGGATTAGGTAGAGGAATGGATCGTGGCACTGGAATGGGTAGAGGATTAGGCAGAGGAATGGGTAGAGGTAGGGGACGCCCATGGTGAATTTTAAAAATTGAAAGGAGTCATTCAATTGAAACACGTATATGGGATAGTTCCTTCGAGAAGGCTGGGAAGATCCCTTGGAGTTTCGACAATACCATTCAAAACTTGCAATTACTCATGTGTGTATTGTCAACTTGGTAGAACCACCAATATGACCAACACCAGGCAGACTTTTTATCCGCCTGAAGAAATAATCGATGAATTTCGATGTTTCGTTGTGAAAGAAAGTATAACGGATTTTGATGTGGTAACCATCGTTGGAGAAGGAGAACCGCTTTTGTATAAACCACTGGATATAATAATAGATTCTTTGAAAACCATTTCGAATAGACAGGTAGTTTTGATAACCAATGGTTCACTTCTGTACGATGAAAACGTTCAAGATGAGATTAAAGGTGTCGATATACTAATGCCGACGCTCGATGCTTGGGATGATGATAGTTTTAAAAAGATTAACAGACCGTATGGTAAACTCTTGTTTGATGAGGTTTACAATGGTTTGTTGGAATTCAGGAAAAAATTCATAGGCCAAATATGGCTTGAAGTTATGTTAGTGAAAGGATTAAACGATTCAAAGAAAGCACTTGAACGGCTTAAGGAAAAAATAGTTGAGTTGAAACCAGAACGCGTGTATTTGAATGTTCCTGTAAGGCCACCAGCAGAATCGTGGGTACAGAAGCCGGATGATAAAACGATAAAACTGGCAAGAGAGATTTTGAATGCCACGAGTATCGAAAAATACAGTGGTGGGAATTTCGTTGCAAGCAGAAAATTGGATGATTTGAGTGTAGTATTGAATATAATAAAACGTCATCCAATGAGGAAGGAAGATATCAAAGAACTTTTGAAGAGTCGAGGAAAAAGTGAGTATGAATGTGATAAATTCATGAGTTTTTTGGAAATTCTGGATTTTGTTGAGAAGTACAACTATGGAGGAACTATTTTTTATCGCTATAAAAAGACCTGAGTAAGGTGATAAAATGCGGAAAATTTGCTATTGTTGGTGGTGTGGACATTGAGAAGTTGGAACACACAAATAATATTTTGTTGATCAGTGTATGAAATCAAAATTTTGTTGGAGGTGTAAAGATGTCCACACCCAAAGATATTCCAGTAATTGGTAAAGATGCTTTAGGGAGAGAAGTAAAAGAACTTTCGAAAGTCCCCTGGTGGGGTATGGAGCGAACGAAAATCGAATGGTATCCAAGTATAGATTACGACAAATGTGCCACCTGTGGAGTATGTTTTGTGACCTGTGGAAGAAGAGTTTTCGATTTTGACAAGAAAACAGAAAAAGTTGTGGTAGCACATCCATACAATTGTATGGTTGCATGTCAAACTTGTGCAAATCTGTGCCCAACCAATGCTATAACTTTTCCAAATGCTGATTACATAAAGACATTAGTTGCACAAAATAAAGTAGTGAAAAAAGCTTTCAAAATTATAAGTCCGTTGTTATCGAAGAACGAATTGTCCGAGAAGGAATTAAAAAGCACACCTGAAGGAAGATAGGAAGGAGGATGATAAAATGAAAATAGTCATACCAGTGTTGGAAAACAAAGGAATGAATTCGATCATCTCTGAACACTTTGGACATGCACCATACTTCGCTTTCATTGAAATTGAGGATGGTGAAATTGAATCCATTGAGATCGAGCAAAACCCATATGAAGAGCATGGTCCAGGAGTAGTACCGAGATATATCAAAAGTAAAGGTGCAGAGATAATAATAGTTAGAGGAATCGGTGGTAGAGCTTTGGGATTTTTCAAGGAATTGGGGATAAAAGTCGTAAGAGGTGCTCAAGGAAGAATAAAGGATATTATAAATGACTACATTACAGGTAATCTTGTGGATTCAGAATACACAGTTAAGGAAAAGTACCATAATCATTGATATCAATTGAGTGGGAGGAGTTTATCCTCCTGCTCATTTGAAGATAGGAGGTTTTAAAGTGCCTGGATTCAGAGGCCAATGGAGATTTGGAGGACGTAGAGGATTTTGGATAGAACCATTTATCCTTCTTCTTATTGCTGAAAAGCCCTCTCACGGTTACGAACTTGCAAGCAAATTATCTGAATTTGGCGTGTTTATAAATGGAGTTGGGCAAATGGGAAATTTGTATAGAACTCTGGCCCAACTTGAGAGTATGGGGTTGGTAACAACAGATTGGGATATCAAAGCATCATCTGGGCCTGCCAGGAAAGTTTATAGGATCACTGAATATGGTTTGGAAATTTTGGAGGGCTATGTCACGGAACTTGCAAACTTTAAAAAAAGGATAGATGAGTTTCTTGAGAGATACTCAAAATTGAAAGGTAATTAGCTAAAATTGTGATAGAATCTTCTTGAAAAAATCTTAAAATGGGGTGAAAGGATGCTGGTGAAAAATTGGATGAAAAGAGATGTACCATTGATAAAGGTTGGAACAGAAGTGAAAAAGGCATTTGAAATGGTCGATCCGTTATTTCCAGTCGGTATCCTCGTTGATGATAAAAACAATTTTCTTGGGATTATAGATTTCAACAAAATCCCACGGAGATTTACAAAAGAAGAGGTCAGCAAATACGCTGTATGTACAGATTATCATATTTATCCTGAAGATCATATAGAATATGCTGCAATCCTTTTGGCAGAATCCGGAGAAAGCTTTTTACCTGTCCTTGATGAAAGAGATAATAAACCGATTGGAACAATAAGTGTTTTTGATATGTTGGATGCACTTGTTCATCTAACTGCTTTTGAAGAGAAAGGGGTTGAGATCACATTTTTGTTGAAAGACATTCCTGGTCAGTTAAAAAAAATAGTGGATTTAATGTACGAGTACAACATAAACATATTGTCGGTTTTAACATACAGAAAAGCCGAAAATGATCAAAGGAAGCTGTTTATAAAAGTAAACGCCATAGATGTGAAGAAAATCAAAAAGATCTTGGATGAAAACAATCTAACAATAGAGAATATATCATTTGAAGAAGGACTTTGGGGGTAAAGATTTTGGAAAAAATCTTTCTTGGAATTATTCAAGGATTAACCGAGTTTTTACCAGTATCTAGTTCTGCCCACTTAGCAATATTTGGAAAAATGGTGAAGGATCTGGATTTAGGTTTTTTTACTTTGTTGCATCTTGGAACCTTATTGGCTGTCGTGTGGTTCTTGAGAAAATATCTTGTCGAATTAGCGATTCTATTTTTCAAGTTAGATAAGAAAGCTTGGAAGATTTTTGTGTACGTTGTGATTTCTACCATGCCGGCTGCATTTTTTGGATTCGTTTTCAACAATAAGATAGAGAACATATTTGGAAAAAGCAAGCTAATCGCTGTTTTTCTTTTAATAACAGGTGGTGTTCTCATATTGTCAGACCTAAAAAAAGAGGGAGCTTTAGATATCCAAAAGTTGGGGGTCTTTAATGCACTTGTAATTGGATTGTTTCAAAGTTTTGCCCTCTTTCCAGGTATTTCAAGAAGTGGTATGACTTTAGTTGCAGGACTTTTGATAGGATTGAAAAGGGAGGAAACAGTTAAATATTCCTTTTTAATATCCATTCCTGCAATCTTGGGGGCATTCGTATTTGAAAGTGGAAATTTAAAAGCAGACACATGGAGTATCTTAGGATTTCTTTCATCTGCAGTAGTAGGCTTTGTAGCTCTGCACTTTTTGAAGCTTCTCACTATCAAGAGAAAACTAAGATATTTTGCTTATTATTGTTGGATAATCGCTGCGATAATTTTTGTTTTTTGATTTTTTTCCTGTTTATACACATGCATCCATCTAAAACCTCGCATTTTAATGTGGAAAGAAGGTCAGAAGTTTCTTTATCTCAAATTTTACACCTTTTTCTATGCGTACTTTTAATTCATCTTCTTTGTCCTCTGCAATGATTTTTATAAGATAACTTCCTTCTTTTGGATTTCTTATTTCGAAATAGTTGTGTCCTTCTTTCAAGAGTTTTCTCTTTTTAAAAACGGTTCTTTCTTTGTTAATCACATATAAATTCACCCAAAAATCTTCTGAAGCAATGAGATCCATTTTCATATCTTTTTCATCGTAACTTACAACAATATACAGGTACAGTGGCAACCTGTGGAAGAATAGATTTATCTCGCTTCTTTCAGATATGTCGAGAGTTTCTTGTATCGTGTAACAGCAAGAGTTTTCAAACCTCAGGGTATGTTCACCTTTTGGTAAGGAAACGTATTGAGTTTCCCTGTTTATAGTATCCAAATATTTCCCATCCAAAAAGATCTTTACGGGTTTAACATTGGTTTTTATCAGTACGCTTTCCAATTCAAGTAATGGGCGTTTTACAATATTTATTCCAGGCTTTAAAACCACGGGAAATTCTTCACTAAGATAACCCGATTTTGTTATCTTAACCACAGCAATTTTCCAGGTTAAAGATTCAATGAAGAACGTGCCATTCTTCCCACTCAATCCTTTGAAGCTACCATTTAAGAATATCATAGCCCCTGGATTGGTTTTCAACAAAATGGAAGATAAGCCCAATTTCGGTGGAGAGATTTTTTCGATATCTTTAGTTAACTTCATATTCTTCAAAAATACGAGCATATTTCCTTCAAATATTTCGAGCGTATGTGCACCTTTGGGTACTGTGAAAGTTTTTTGAGCTATGTTGTTAAAATCAAATTTTAGATTGTCAATTGATTCAAAATCGACTTCCACTTTGCAATCTCCATCATGGATGTAATCAGATAAATCTATCTCCCGTATTTCACTATCTTGTAGGCATAGAATCTTCGACCATTCTTTTGTCCCATGTTTGAAGATTAATCTGTGAATACCTGGTGTGAGTTGCATAGAAATTGGAGTTTCTCCAATTGTTTTTCCATCGATCATCACAATGAACTTTTTACCATGATTACTGTACAATTTTAAAATGGCATTCTTACTGCATTTAAAAACTATTTGCCAAGCTGTTCTTAAGTTTTCAACGTTTTCAGAGAGAAAATTAAAGATATCACTCTCATTCTCTAATCTTTCAGATGTCAGCAGAGGATATTCACAAGAGAAAATCTGCACAAGAAGGATCGAATCTTTCCAATTAGATTCGAGATCAACGTTGATCGTGTGTTTTCCTTTTTTGAAGAAACCGAGATTGATAAATAGGGTTTTTGATTTCAAATCTTTCAGAAGAAGATACAAATGTGAATTCTTTTGAAGTTCCAACTCTACCTTAAGTGTAGAATCATAGGAAACATGAAGTTTAAAATCACATTTATCAACAACAAACAAAGATTTTGCAACCCAACTAAACAATTCTTCTGGCGGTATAGAAGCAGAAAGTACATAGTTCACTCCTATGAATAGACAAATCAAAAAACACACTAATGGAGCTCTCAAGTTTCATCTCCACCCTCGTTTTACAAAACTATCGGATTTGCAAACGATCCTCTAATGGGAAATATGGCCTGGGTTTCTCATGAAAACTAAATTTGCATCCTCATTATTTCCCTAAACGATTCAACAATGCGGTTTCTAACTTCCGTTGTGAGTTTTAAAGACAACGAAGCTTTTTCAGCCGCAATAATCACTTCATGAATGTTACTTATCTTACCCGTTGCAAAATCATTGGATAATTTATCAGCCTGTTTTTGAAGCTCATTCACGTTATCTATAGCATTTTTAAGTAGTTCTTTGAAATTGATATCGTTGTTGTTTTTATTGTTACTTTTCTGTATTCCTTGTTGATTTGAGATATTTTCTGGTTTACCAATTCCCCCTATACTCTCAGGCACCCTTCTTATACCTCCTCATTATCCGCCTGCACCTATCTGTAAAGCCGAACTGGCAATGGACTTAATAGAGTTCAAAACGGTTACATTGGCTTCATACGCCCTTTGGGCATTTATTAAATCCACCATTTCACGTAGTACATTCACGTTTGGCATCTTTACATATCCATTTTCATCAGCATCTGGGTGCGTTGGATCATAAACTAATCTAAATGGTGATCTATCAACAGCTACCCTGTCAACTTTGACACCCGCTGGTTCCTTGTATCCCATGTACATTTTAACATATTCAGAGAAAATAGGTATTTTTCTTCTATAAGGCTCTCCAGTTTCTGTTCTGGTGGTTTCTGCGTTAGCGATGTTAGTTGCTATTATGTCTAATCTGAAACGCTGTGCTGTCATCCCGGAGGCACTTATATTCATTATTTTGAATACGTCCATTATACAACACTCCTCAAAGCTGTGTTGTATCTGTCTATATTCATACTCAGCAATCTACTCAGTACTTGATATCTCAGGGTGTTTTGTACCAAAAGGTTCATTTCATAATCAATATCCACATTGTTCTTGTCATTTGTGATTGATGTGTTACCTTGGGTGATTATTTTTGGGGAGATGGATGTTGGAAAATTACTGAAATGTTTTTCATTCACAACCTTCAGTTTCAAATCGTTTCTTTCAAGGATTTTCCTCAATTCATCTTCAAAAACGACATCTTTTCTTTTATATCCAGGTGTTTCAACATTGGCTATATTGTGCGCTATGACCTCTTCTCTTAGCATAGCTGCATCCATGGCTGCTGGTATCGTATAAAATAGGGAATTGAACATTCGGATATCACACCTCCTGGTAAATTTTTCTCTGTGTTCTTCAAATACTCCTAAAAGATGTTAGAATATTCTTGATTATTCTGTGAAAGGGGTAAAGGTATGAAGCTACAAGAAAAGATAGTTGTACTCGATTATGGATCACAATACACTCAATTACTCGCTAGAAGGATTAGAGAATTGGGTTTCTATTCTGAAATAGTCATTCCAAAGGATTTCAAACCAGATAATTTTGTGAAAGGGATTGTTCTTTCTGGAGGTCCAAATAGTGTTTATGATCCAAACTCACCCGATATAAGTACTGAGGTATTAGAGAGTGGTATACCAATACTGGGAATTTGTTATGGCATGCAACTGTTAGCCCATAAACTCGGCGGTGAAGTTGAAGAAGGTGAACTTGGTGAGTATGGTGGTGTAGAAATTGAAATTACGGATAGTTCAAAACTTTTGTATGGAGTTCCAAGAAGGATCAGAACTTGGATGAGTCATGGTGATTCAGTTAAAAAACCCCCTGAAGGATTTGAAGTAACTGCGAAATCCTTGAATAACATTGTAGCTGTGATTGAGAACCGCAAAAAGAACATTTATGCCGTTCAGTTTCATCCTGAAGTGGCTCAGACTGAGTATGGGTCAAGCATAATAAGGAATTTTTTGAGTATAACTGGAATGAAGCCAAATTGGAATCTCGAAAATTATGTTAAAACAAAGATCGAAGAAATTAGAGAAAGAGTTGGAAATTCAAAAGCAATCTGTGCCGTTTCCGGTGGTGTGGATTCCACGGTAGCTGCCGTTATAGTTAATAAGGCTCTTGGGAATAATTTGATCCCCATTTTCGTCAATCATGGACTTTTGAGGATGAACGAGGAATTGGAAGTACCGAAAAGTTTGAAAAAGCTTGGATTGAAGATACTGGTAGTAGATGCCTCAAAAGAATTTTTGTCTAAACTTAGAAATGTTGAGGATCCTGAAATGAAAAGAAAGATAATTGGGGAAACTTTCATAAGAGTATTTGAAAGAGAGGCAAATAAGATCGAAGGATTGGAATATCTTGTACAGGGAACAATATATTCGGATGTCATAGAGAGTGGCTCAACCGGTTCATCGAATATAGCTAAAATAAAGAGTCATCACAATGTCGGCGGCTTGCCCGAGAAAATGGATTTGAAAATAATTGAACCACTCAGGGAGTTGTTCAAAGATGAGGTGAGAAAAATAGGAAGCATTTTAAATATACCGGACGAGATTTTACAAAGACATCCATTCCCTGGTCCAGGACTCGCAATAAGAATAATAGGTGAAGTCACCGAGGAGAATCTCCAGCTGTTGAAGAAAGCTGATAGAATTTTCATAGATCTTTTAAAAGATAAAGGTCTTTATGACAAGGTTTGGCAAGCTTTCGCTGTTCTTTTACCTATTAAGAGTGTCGGAGTGGTGGGAGATAAAAGAGCATACGAAAATGTTGTGGCTTTAAGAGCTGTTCAGAGTACCGAGGGTATGACAGCGGAATGGAGCAATCTTTCTTACGAGTTTCTCGATGAAGTAGCAAAGAAAATAATTGGATCGGTGAAGGGCATTGGAAGAGTAGTATACGACGTAACCTCGAAACCACCCGCAACAATAGAATGGGAGTGAGCTGATCCGTTTCAGCTTACTCCCAAATATACATTTCTAACCTCCTCATTGTTCATCAATTCCTTACTCGGACCCTCGAGTCTTATGTTTCCTGTTTCCAAAACATAACCATAATATGATACTTCAAGGGCAGCACGTGCATTTTGTTCGACAAGTAAGATGGAGGTTCCTTGTGAATTTATAACCTTTATTACGTCAAAAACTTCTTTCACTAATAAAGGTGCCAAACCAAGTGAAGGTTCGTCCATCATCAAGAGTGTAGGTTTACTCATCAGTGCCCTACTTATTGCAAGCATCTGTTGTTCGCCTCCAGAAAGCGTACCACCTTTTTGGGAGAGTCTTTCCTTCAGTCGCGGAAAAAGTTCGAAAATCCACTCCAGATCTTTCCTTATTTCATTGTCTTTTCTGTTGAAAGCTCCCATCATCAGATTTTCATAAACTGTGAGATTTGGAAAGATCCTTCTTCCTTCGGGGACAAGTGCTATACCTCTTTCAACTATTTGATGTGCGGGCTTGTGTGTTATATCTTCACCCTGAAATATTATCTTTCCCCTACGTGCCTTTATAAGCCCGGCGATCGTCGACAAGGCTGTCGTTTTACCTGCCCCGTTGGCACCTATCAACGTTACTATCTTTCCTTCTGGAACCTTTATGTTTATACCTTTGACCGCGTGAATACTACCATAGTAAACATGGAGATTTTCGATCTCAAGAATCATTTTCTCAGACATAGCTACCATCTCCCAGATAAGCTTCTATGACTTTTGGATCGTTTCTGACCTCATCGGGAGTACCCTTGGATATGATCCTCCCATAGTCCATAACCACGATTCTTTCACATATCCCCATCACGACTTTCATATCATGTTCAATCAACAAGATGGTCAAATTGAAATCGTCCCTTATTTTCTTTATGAACTCCATCAACTCTTCTGTTTCGTGTGGATTCATACCAGCAGCAGGTTCATCCAAAAGCAATAACTTCGGCTCTGTGGCGAGTGCTCGAGCGATCTCGAGTTTTCTCTGCATACCGTAAGGAAGTGAGGAAGCCTTTTCATTTTCGAGATCTAAAAGCTCCACTTTTTTCAACAACTCTCTGGCTTCTTTTACCATCTGTTTCTCCATACTGAAATAACCTATCTTAAATACAGATTTCCAGAACCATCCTTTACCTATTATTTTAGACTTGTATCCATGTTTTTGAAGGATTTTATCTGCGTGTCTTTCCTCAAGTTTGTGGTGTTGAGAAACCAATACATTCTCCAGTACCGTCATGTCAGAAAACAACCTTATGTTTTGAAATGTTCTGGCTATGCCAAGATGAGTGATATAATGCGGTGGAAGACCAGTGATATCAATTTTTCCAAATATCACCCTGCCTTTTGTAGGTGTGTATATACCAGTTATAACATTAAAAACGGTTGTTTTACCTGCCCCGTTGGGACCTATCAATCCTACCAGTTCGCCACTTTCAAGTTTCATGTTGAAATCTCCAACTGCTATTAGACCTCCAAATTGCATAGTCACGTTGTCTAACTTCAAAACGCTTTCTTTTTCCATCTATCAAAACCTCCATAATCAACTTAATGTTTACGCTTTAATCTTAAGAAGAAATTGTATATGCCATCCCATGTTAACTCACTTCGTCCCATTATTCCACGTCTCCACGTAAGCATTACAAGAATGAAGATAGTGGATAAAACCAACAACCTCATACCAGATATGGCAGGAACCTGTATTCCAAATATTTTGAAAGGTGTCTCAACAATTCTGAGCCATTCCGATAATATAGCAAAAACAGCAGCACCAAGTATTGCACC
>DQYP01000002.1 GCA_011043375.1 Thermotogaceae bacterium
ACCTAAATCAACTAAATCCTGTTGCACCATTCCAGGAACATTTCCTTCAAATTGGTATTCACCATCACAATCTCTTACAAACCATTTCCCATTCAAAGATTTTTTCATTATTAAACCCTCCTCACACTATACACTAAAGCGCCCATTCCTGATGTAGAGTAGGAACATCTTGGATCAATTTCTTGGTATAAGGATGCTGCGGGTTGGTGATTATATCATCAGCACTCCCTTGTTCTACAAGTTCACCATTGTGCATTATGAGTATCCTGTCACTCACGTAGTATGCAAGTCCAAGATCGTGAGTTATAAATACAATAGAAGATTTTTCTCTCTCTCTCAAGCTCAAAAGAAGTTCCAAGATGCTTGATCTTAAAACAGCATCTATCATGGACGTCGGCTCATCGGCTATCAACAACTTTGGCTCTATGAGAAAGATTCTTGCAATCATTATCCTTTGTCGTTGCCCACCACTGAGCTCAAAAGGATATTTTTCTGCAACTTCCTCGTATCTCATATTGACATATTCAAGAACTTTTCTTATTCTCTTATCTTTTTCTTCCTTTGAAGGCTGAACGTCGAACAATTTGAAGGAATCATCCAACACTTTTCTAACAGTGAAAAACTGATTGAAAGAGGCGAAAGGATCTTGAAATATACCTTGAACTTTTCTCCAGTACTCCCTCTTTTTCTTTCCTCTAAAATTAGAGATATCCTCCCCCTCTATTTCTATTGTACCTTCTGTTGGCTTTAAAAGATTCAGCATCATCCTAGCGGTTGTAGTTTTACCGCTCCCACTTTCACCAACTATGGATATAATTTCATTCTCGTATATATCAAAACTCACATTTTTAACAGCAACAACTCTCTTTTTTTTACTACCAAACACTCTTGTTAAATTCCTAACTTTTAAAAGAATTTTCTTGTCCATAAACTCAACACCCTTTCATTCATACTTTGATACATCTAACCAATCTACCTTTAGCTTCTCTCATCTCTATTGGGGCTTTTCTACATTCATCGTCTGCCAATGGACATCTGTCTGCAAATCTACAACCTTGTATTTCAAGTCTTGGATCAGGTGGAGCACCAGGAATACTTGGTAGTTTCTTACCTTTTATTCCCTTCTCAGGAACAATTATTGAATTCATCAAGGCATTAGAATAGGGATGTACCGGATCAAATATAACTTGTTCCATAGTTCCAACTTCAACAAATTCACCAGCATACATAACAGCTATTTTCGTTGCTATGTGTCTCAAAATAGGCAAATCGTGCGTTATGAATATAACACTCTTTATTATTTTTTCTTCGAAAAGTTGCCTTATCAATTTTATAACTATTTTCTGCGAAGAAACATCGAGTGCCGAGGTTGGTTCATCCGCTATAACAACCTCTGGGTTCATCATTGTGGAAATAACGACTATAGTTCTCTGCTTCATACCACCACTGAGTTCCAATGCATAAGCATCCAGTACCCTTTTTGGCAAGGAAAGAGACTCGAATCTTTCTGCTGCTCTTTTGATTATTTCATCTTCACTGAGATTGGGTTCATGTTCTTTAACAAGATCAACTATGAATCGTTTTACTTTTAAAGTTGGATTGAGTGCATTCATTGCACTTTGAGGAATGAATGATATTTTTTTACCAAGAATTTCTTTTCTGAGTTTCGAATGATTTATATTAGTTAGTTCAACATCACCAAGTTTTACGGAACCTTTTCCATATTTCAAAGGTGGTGGAAAAAGTCCCGATATACTTATTCCGAGTGTGGATTTACCACAACCTGATTCTCCAGCTATTCCAAGAATCTCTCCTTCTTTAAGTTCAAAAGAAACACCATTTACTGCCTTTATTTTTTCACCAAGTCTCGTTTGGTAATATGTGTAAAGATCTTTGACTTCCAAAAGTTTTTTTCCACTCAAAGCACCATCAGCTCCTCAACCTTGGATTGAATATTTCATCCATACCTGTACTCATGAATAAAAGTGAAAAGGTTATGAATGCTATGGTTAGTGCCGGTGGAATAAAAGCCCACCATGCACCGGTTCTAACTGCCTCAAACAACAATGCCCAGGATAACATAGTTCCGAGTGACACTATGTTACTCGGACCAAGTCCAAGCATACTTATACCTGCTTCATTTAAAATTCCAGAGGCAACCTGCAAAACGAAAGCCATGAAAATATATGACATTATATACGGCAAAACTTCTCTTAACATTATCTCAAAAGTTCCCATACCACTTATCTTTGCAAGATCAATGTGTTCTCTAACTCTCAAACTTGTAGCCTGCGCTCTGACTGCCCTTGCAGTCCAAGGCCATGATGTTATTCCTATTATTAGTCCCATTATTCCAAGCGATCTATTCTGAAGACTAACGGAGATCAATATTAAAATCACAAAAGGCGGAACAACTAAGAATATGTTTGTTATGGTATTTAAGAGATTATCAACCCAACCTCCAATATAACCAGCGGTTAATCCAATCCCTACGCCTATGAGGGTTGCAACAGTCCCTGCTAAAAGACCTATAAACATCGATGTTTTCAGTCCATGTATTAATTCCACTAATACATCTCTTCCAAAATTATCCGTTCCAAGCCAAAATTCTTTGGAAGGTGGTTGATACATAAAACCTGCGAGATCCAATGGATCCTTATGATTAAAGACTGGAAACAGCAACCCAAGAAATAACAGCGTTAAGAACAAGCAAAGACCAAAAACGAATTTTTTAGATGTGAATAGAAGTTTTAGTGTTTTCATTTCATCTCTCCTCCAATTGAGCAGCTTTTACTCTTGGATCAATGATTCCGTAGACTATATCAATTATGAAGTTTGCTACTAAAACTGTTAAAGTTATTATCAAAGTTGAACCCTGTATCAATGGATAATCCAATTGTCTTATACCGTTGAAAAGCCATGATCCAACCCCTGGATATGAAAAGACTATCTCCGTTACAAGTGCCCCTCCAACCATGGTACCGAGGCTGAGTGCAAGTCCTGTGATTTGAGGTAACATTGCATTTCTGAAAACGTACTTGAGTATCTTCCTATCACTTATTCCAAGCAATCTACTGTAAAGGACATAATCTGTATTTAATTCGTATATTGACATCTCTCTCATGCCTATTCCCTGACCACCTATCGCCACTAAGACAATGGATATATATGGAAGAAAATAATGATGGAGAACATCCTTTATGAATGTCCACGAGAACGCTGGAATCAAATTTCTACTGTATCCTCCCCCTATCGGGAACCACTCCAAATAAACTCCGAAAATGTAAAGTAATATTATTGCCAAACAATAATAAGGAATTGAATTTACAAAAAGAGCCACTGGGAACAAAACTTAATCAAATGTTCCTTTTTTGTAAGCCGCAATAGCACCAAAGAGATTACCAATTATCCAACCAGTCAGTATGGCTGGCAATTGTAATGCAATTGTCCAGGGTAATGCCTCTCCTAAAATAGAAGTGACTTTTTTTGGGAACAAACTGAATGATGTTCCAAGATCACCTTTCAAGATGTTCTTTATGTAATTTATGAATTGAACAGGTAAAGGTTTATCCAAACCAAATTCTTTCATAAAAGATTCATAAAGCCTTTCAAGGGATTCACTGTTAACACCACCAGTTGCCATTTGAGATATTATCGCTGAAACAGGATTACCGGGTATAAGTCGTGGAAGGAAAAAATTCAGAAAGATGGCTATGAAAAAGGTCAGTATATACCAAAACAACTTTCTGGACAAATATTTAAAATAAGGATTCACCAAATCTCACCTCGTTATTTATTTTTAAAAACCCCATGGGGAACCCCCATGGGGCGTTGATAACGACCCTTTATTATTTCACTGGTTCGATATGCCAGAGTATTTTTACCGCTGCTGCTGTTAAAACCGTTGGAGGAGCATATGGATTCTCTGCTGTTGGGAATCCTTTCCAATGTGTCTCGTTGAATTCGTGGAACAACCATGGTCTGTATTCGAGAACTATCAACGGCACATCATTCATATAGATCTTATCAAGTTCCGCGTAGAGTTTCTTCAATTCTTCTTTATCTGTTACTTTCGGTATTTTCTCTATCAATTCATCTGCTTTTGGATTTTCGTACCTTCCCCAGTTTCTGAAAGCGACTTGTCCCATTGGGGCGTTCCCTTTCGAGTAGAGAGCATCTTGGAATCTTGCCCATGGCTGAGTTGGACCTGGGTAACCTGCTGGAGTATTCATTATTATGTCGAAGTTTCCAGTATTTCTATCGTCTGCCCAAACTGGTGTATCTGGGAAGTACGTTTGAATATCTATACCAACTCTTCTTGCACCTTGTGCAACGATTTGCAATGAAACCATCCAATCGGTCCAACCATAAGGACACTCAATCTTGAACGGTCCAAGTCTTGTTCCGTCAGGAAGTCTGTATATTCCATCAGGCCCTTTCTTACAACCAATGCTCTCAAGTAATTCTATTGCTTTCTTTGGATTATATTCCCAACCATATTGCTTCACGATATCTTCATTGAAGAATTCTTTTTCTGCACCAAATGGGAGTATCAAACTTGATTTCGCAGTTGGAGAATACTTTGTCATAGCAAGTTCTGCAACTTTCGCATAATCGATCGAGTATGCTATAGCCTTTCTAACTTCTGGAACATCAAGTGGATGCTTGTGAAGATTGAACCAAATCGATGGTGTGGATGCAGGAACATGATATGGAGGTTTTTTGTACCATGTGCTTATAGGTAATTTTTTATCTTCCCACATTTTCCAAATTTGAGGTGCGAATTGTTGTGAGAGATCTATCTCGCCTTTTTCAAATGCAAGGTTTCCTTCATCGTTACTCTTGAATACTGGGTGGATTATATACTTTGGCTTTGGAAGTCCGCCATATATCTTGTTTTTCCAGTAATTGTCGTATCTTTCAAGAACGATTCTTTCACTGTTGAATGAGTGAAGCTTGTATGGACCAGAACCGACAGGATTTTTGTTTTCAAATCTTCTGAGCTCTACTACATCGTAACCTGCATCTTCTTCAACCTTTGTCCATATATGCTTCGGGAGTATAAAAACTGTCCACAATTGGTTCAAAAGTATCAATCTGTTTGGATTATCAGCTTTCATCTTAAAGTATATTGTCTTGTCGCCTTCAGCCCATACTTTTTCAAGATATTCCCAAACAACTGTGTGGCCTAGAGGATATTCGTTTGCGAGTTCAAAAGTATAAACTACATCGTCTGCTGTTAGTGGTTGGCCATCCTGCCAGTAGGCTCCATCGTATAGTGTGACCTTCAATGTTAGATCGTCAACCCACTCATAACTTTGAGCAAGTCCTGGTTCAAGTTCACCATTCAGCAAGTTGAAGAGGAACAATGTTTCATAAATTAAATTCATTCCCTGGTGCATTGGCCATGCAGGATTACCAGCATACGGATTGAAGCTCGTTGGTGGTCCCCATTGGTGACCTGCGATGTAAAGTGTTTCACTTCTTGGAAATTGCTCTGCTCCGAAGATAGAGCCAGCAACGAGGAGCGAAATTAACAAACCGATTAAGAAGAGTTTCCTCATAAAAATGACCCCCTTTCTGAATTTATTCGGGGAATTCCCCGAATATATTTTAAATTCCTAAAATTTCTTTTGAAATTATCCTTGATGCCGTTATTGCAGCCCCTTTCACTATTACGTTCGTCTGATCGAGAGAACTCTTTATTATGTTAATTCCATTGTTCACCCATAGAACGGAACTTTTGACTTTGCCTCTAACCAAATTAAGTATTTCGTCTGGAATGAATACCCCTTCACCACCAATTATAATAGATTCTGGACTCAGTATGTTAACGAGATTAGTTATACCCTCTGCTAATTTATCCGCAAACTTTTCGAAGATTTTCTTTGCGAATTCATCACCTTTTTCATAAAGTCTGCAAATATTCCTAAACTTCTCGTATGATGTATTCCCCTTGAGTTTTTCACCCCTTAGTTTTTCATATTCGTCTGCTACTCTCGATATAGAAATGAAAGTTTCCCAACATCCTGTTCTACCACAGAAACAGTCGTTTTCATCCGATATTTTCATGTGACCGATTTCACCCGCTGAATTGAAAGCTCCTTTGTACAAAGTTCCGTTGGTTATTATTCCGCCACCGATGCCTTCTCTGATGAACATGTACAGGAAATCCGCAGGCTTACTTCTTTTATCAGTGTTTTGAAATTGTTCTGCTATTACTGCGAGGTTTGAATCATTTTCCAGATAAATCTTGTGTAGTGGAAGAAGTTTGCTAACATCGATATCATTCCATCTAAGATTTGGAGCGAATAGAATTTTTTGGTGGGTATAATTGACCATTCCGGGAATTCCCATTATTGTTAATGTATTTGCAGCAGACTCCAACACGAGATCATTTTTTATTTTTTGATTTAACATCTCGAAAAACTTTTCTGGTTCTTTAATTGTTTCAAACTCCTCTATTGTTTCAAAAGTGGTATCAAAATATCCAATTGCAAAAGTAGATGAATTCACTCCAAGGTCCAATACCAAGAATTTCGCAAAATCCTTATTTAAAAACAATTTTTTTGAATGTCTTCCGAGCCTCGAATGAATTATTCCCTTTTCGACAACGGCCTTTCGCCTTATCAGATCGTTTATAATCTTCGATACAGTACTTATATTAAGACCAGAAATGCTGGATATGAGGCTCCTTGTTATTCCAGGCTCAATGCGAATCAGCTCTAAAACTTTCAATTTGTTGGTATTTTTCATGACTCTGGAATTTATAAACTCACTTTTATTTTTCAAAAATAACCCCTCTTTAATTTATGGATTACATCAATTAATTTTCTATAAGATTCTATCATCATATCCGAAAAAATCATAGCCAAAAAAATCTGAGAAAAAAGAAATAACAAGAAACAATTGGGAGCATTTTAAAGATAATGTGAAATAACAAAAGATATTCGTCGAAAACCATAAATAATCAAAAATGGAGTTCAAAATGGCAAACTGAGATCACTTTTAAAGAGGTGAAGTTTCTCGAATACGTTGGGATGATATGAAAAGAAATTGACAACTTAAGAAGAGAAAAAAAGACAAGGATAGTTCTCACTACCCTTGCCTTAATTTTGTGGAAGTTCCTTATAAAGTTGTGGAAACTTCTTTATCACTATAAAGAAAGCATTTAACCTTTCTGCCATCAATTTCTACATCATATGGTTCCTCTTTAAAGCATCTTTCAGTGGCATATTTACACCTATTGGCAAATTTACAGCCAAGTGCCATATATTCTTTGACTTCTATATCTGCAAGTTTTATCCTTTTGTTCCAGCGTCTATCAGGATCAGGTTTTGGAATGGAATCAAGTAGCAGTTGAGTGTAGGGATGAAGTGGATTAGTCAAAACCTTCTCAATGGGTCCGAGTTCTACTATATATCCTCTGTACATTATTGCAATTCTGTCGCTAACATAATAAGCTGTTGCAAGATCATGTGTTATGTATATTATCGAAACACCATAATCTGTTTTCAATTTATGGAAAAAGTTTAGTATCGACATTCTCAAAGATGCATCAACCATCGATACAGGTTCATCTGCTATCAACAAAGACGGTCGAGTTATGAGTGCTCTAGCTATACAGGTTCTTTGAACCTGTCCTCCTGATAACTCATGGGGATACCTTTGATAAACTTCTGAAAGGCTCAATCCAACGGATTTTAAAGCCTCATCTACAATATCTGATGCTTCATTTTTGTTTTTGGCTATTCCAAAATTCAAAGCAGTTTCAAAGAGATAGGTTTCAACTCTTTTCAATGGGTTAAAAGCCTCGAACGGGTTTTGGAATATTGGTTGAACCTCTTTTTTGAACCATTCTCTTTCCTTTTTACCCCTTAACCTCGTCACATCTTTTCCTTTATAATATATGTGCCCGCTTGTGGGTTCTATTATCCCGAGGATCATTCGAGCAAGTGTTGTTTTTCCACTTCCACTCTCACCTGCAAGTGTGAAGATCTCTGGTTTACCTTGCTGCATCACTAAATTCGCTTTGTTTACTGCAACTAACTTACTTCCGAAAAATCTTCCACCAATTATAAAGGTTTTGTTTAAGTCTTTAACTTCAATGAGCTTATTTTTATCCATTTTCCACACCTCGCTTTGTTGCAATAAAGCAGGCTACAAAATGTCCCGGTTTTAGTTCTTCGAAAGTTGGTTCTTGTTCTTTACAAATCTGTTTAGCATAGGGACATCTTGGATGAAATCTACAACCACTTGGTGGATTTGCTAATGATGGTGGAGCACCAGGAACACTCACTTTTTCGCTTTTGTCTCCTATTTTGGGGAGAGAGTTAATAAGATACTGTGTGTATGGATGCAGAGGTTCTTTAAATATCTCACGTGTCGAGGCGATCTCGACCATTTTTCCTGCATACATTATTCCTATCCTGTCAGTCAATTCTGCATGAACCGCCATATCATGTGTCACCATTATTACTGTATTATTCAACTCTTTTTGTATGTCTTTCAAAAGCTGTATAACTCCTCTTTGTACCACAACATCCAAGGCTGTTGTAGGTTCATCGCCAAATATTATTCTTGGTTTTAAAACAGTAGCCAACGCTATAGTAACTCTCTGTCTCATACCACCACTTAATTGATGAGGATAAGATCTCAGAACTTCCAAAGGCAATCCTAAAGATTTTATATGTTCTACAGCTATATCTTCTGCTTCATCAACATTCACAACGTCTTTGTGAGCTTTTATTATATTCAAAAATTGTTTCTTTATTCTTACAGTAGGGTTCAATATGTTCATAGAACCTTGAGGTATATATGACATGAAACTCCATCTCAATTTCCTCAAAGTTTCTTTGTCAAACGAAAAAATGCTTCTTTCGTTTCCATTAATCTTGTATATAGCATCTCCTCCAATATGCCTTAAGGGAGATTTGATTAACCCGTACAATACTTTCATTAAAGTAGATTTTCCACAACCTGATTCACCAGCTATTCCGAATATTTCTTTTTCATATATATCAAAGGTCACATCATCAAGTGCTTTTATATTTCTATCAATACCAAAGGCCTTGAATGAATAATAGGCTTTCAAGTTTTTTGTACGTAATATTGTTCTTCTTTCTTCCACAACGTTTACCCCCTTGCCTTTATACGTTGCAATCTGGTTCGTGGATCTAAAAATTCAGTTATGCCTGATGAGACAAAGAATAGAGAGACAAAGAGTAGAATAGCCAAGATAACGGGAGTCAATACCCACCACCAAATACCTCTAAAAAGAGCCTGATATTGTGTCGACCAGTATATCATGGTTCCTATCGTTGGCGTTTCCAGACTGGATAATCCAAAAACTGCGAGTGTTACCTCCATACCTATTGACCAGAGTATTGTGTTTATGAAATTTGCCATTATCCAAGGAATTATGAAGGGAAAATGTTCCTTAAAAACTATACTGAATGTTCCCATCCCAGAAGAATCTGCCGTGTACGTGAATTCCCTTTCTCTTAAACTAAGAACCATAGCCCTTATTTGCCTTCCACCCCAAGGCCAGGAAAATATCGAGAGGATCATTCCCATCGTTACCATGTTCAAATTTTCCCTTAGAGAAAATGCTAAAAATATCAATATGGGCAAACTCGGAAGAACTATAAAAGTATCGTTGAGAGACATCAATATTCTATCTGCGATACCACCCTTGTATCCTGCTATCAGACCGACTATGGTACCAACAATGGAAGCTATTATAGCTGTTACGCAGCCCAATAAAAACGAATTACCAATTGCAAAGGTTAATAACCAGAAAACATCTTGGCCAACACTGTTAGTTCCAAGTGGATGCTTAAAAGAGGGAGGTAAATCTTTTGGAACAACATTCCAAGATTTTGGATTGTATGGAGAAAAAATGGACATAAGAGTCAATCCTAATGCTATAACAAGAAAAATAAAGCCAAAAGCAAAACCCTTATTATATTTAATCATGTCTTTCAAGATCACAAAAAACGCTTTTATGGGATTTTCTCTTCTCTTTTCAGACATTGATAATCTCCTCCTCTATTTTAAAAACTATCGATATCTAACTCTTGGGTCTATAAGCGGATAGAGTAGGTCTATAACCAATGCTGCAGACGCAATTGAAAATATTGAGAAAACCGATATTCCCATCATTAGGTTAAAGTCGCCGTTGGTAACTGCCATATAGAGTGTTTGACCTATTCCAGGATAAGCAAAAAAATATTCTGTAACTAGCGCTCCGTTGAACACTCCTCCTAAACTGAGGGCCAAATTGGTAACCTGTGGAAGGAGACTGTTTTTCATGACATACCCAAACAATATTTTCGATTGAGGAATACCCGCTGCTTCAGCGTACTGAACATAATCCTCTGATTTGGTGGTAGAGGATAGAGCTTTCATGCTCAAAAACCACCAACCTATTCCAACTATAACAAGCGATAACGAAGGCAAAAATGCGTGTTTAATCAAATCAATTATAAATCCAAATGAGAAAGATGGTTGCATTCCTATGCTTAAACCGCCTATTATTGGAAAAACAGGTATAAGATACCCGAAAACTATTATCAGAATCAAGGCCATAAAATAATATGGTATTGGATATATAGTTGCGGCTATAACAGATAAAACCTTTGCCCACCTTTTTTCACTGAAATAACCAGCAATTCCTCCAATGAAGTTACCTATCAGCCAAGCTATGAGTACAGACATTATTAAAAGTCCTAAGGTCCAAGGAATGGAATTCGATATAACCTCCATAACAGGAGTAGGAAACATGGCAAGAGAAGGTCCGAAATCTCCATGCAACAATCTGTCCCAGAACCTCACGTATTGTTCAAAAACTGTACCTTTCAATCCATAAAGATCCGTCAGCGTTTGTTTCAAATGTTCCAAGGTTTCAGCATCCAAATACTGAGCACCATACGATGCCACCCTGTTTATAGTCATTTGAACAGGATCAAGAGGTGTAAAACGAGGCACAATAAATGTTATTGTTATTCCAACAAATACAACCACAAAAAATTGTATAATTCTTGGAATTATGTACCTTTTAAGTATCCTCACGCTTTTTCCTCCTATTCCTTAGTTGATATTCAGGATTTATTATATCAAAGCCGTCCCAAGAATGGGACGGCTGAAGTTAGTAACAAGGTTTAAGGCTTATTATTTCTTGTATTCTTCACTTGGAGCTCTTCCCGTTGGTTCAAGGAATGGTAGTAAGAACTTGAATGTTCCCCACCACCATGCTGTGGACATGTATGGATTCTCCGCACTTGGGAAGTTAGTCCATACGTACTGATCGTATGCGTTGAATTTCTTATTTATAACAGTACAAATGTATGGCATTTCTTCTACAAATACTTTGAATAGATCTCTTGACAATTCCATAAGTCTTGGATCACCGGGTTTCAATGTTGCCATTTTGTCAAGGATATCGCTCGCTATATTGCTTGTCCATCTAATTTGGTTGTTGGACGCTGCTTGGCCTGTTGGTACAACATATCTCTTATGCCATCCTTGATAAAGTGGCCATATATCTGAAACACCGGAAGCACTCGCTGGCCAGTAGGAACCCACGTCGAAATCTCCAAGCGACCATCTGGTCCAGAAAACACCAGCTTCAACAGTTTCAACATTTGTTTCAATTCCAAATTTTCTCCATTGGTCAGCAACTGCGAATGCAAGTCTTGCAGAATCTATTTCTGCTGGCAACCCAACGAGAGTTATTTTCCATGGCTCACCGTTTGGCAAGTACCATTTTCCGTCTTTCTTTGTGAAACCAGCTTCTTTAAGAAGTTTTTCTGCAACATCGGGTGCATATTTCCACCAACCGATACCCCAGATGTCTTCAGGGTTCATGGTAACATTATAGCCTTGTTTTTTCGCCCATTCTGCGATTTGATCTGGTATGGTTGGATCGAATGGTTTGAATTGCTCGTCGCCAACCTGGATTGTGAAGTCTTCTAACCATTCTTTAAGTGGTTTGTCAAAGTATTTCATGAATGCGGTTGTTGGAGCTTCATGAAGTGGTGCCAACCTTTCAATTCCATTGAAACCGGAGATTATAACATCTTTTATATCTATCGAGAGCGCAAGTGCCCATCTTACCTGTCTTATATTGTACGGGAACTTTGTGAGGTTGAAACAAAGTCCTCTTGCCGCAACGTCATCCATCCATGCCCATGGGAAGTCTTTATACCAAACCATGGAATATTTGTTCCTTTTTCTGAGAACATCCCATGCTTCGGGTGTGAGGTCGAATATACAATCGAGTTGATGTTGTGCCTGTGCAAGAACTTTCTTTTCCTCAGGACCGTAGTAAATGAAGAGCAAGTATTTTGGTTTCGGTTTACCGTAAACCATTCCAACACTTGTTCTCTGCCAATCTTCTCTTCTTTCAAAGAACCACCAGTAACCGGCTTTGTCGTAATCTTTCAAAACATATGGACCAAGACTTACTGGTGGATTGAAATCGAATTTGAGGGGATCTTCGACTTTCTCAAACACATGTTTTGGCATTATGTAACATGCTCCATAAATAAGAACATTGAAGAAGTTGTGGAATCTTGGATAAGGTTTTTTGAGTTCAAATACAACGGTGTATTTATCTTTTGCATAAACATCTTTGACGTATGCACTGAATGTTCCCGAATAATTGAAACCGGGGTGTTCAATCTGTGTTTTCACGGTAAAAACAACATCATCTGCTGTAAACTCCACGCCATCACTCCAGTATATACCTTTCCTGAGCTTTACGGTCATAACGGTTGCATCTTCATTGTAGATTGGGGGCTCTGCTGCGAGTGCATTGATCCATTCACCGCTTGTAGGATCAACATACCAGAGTGTGTCCATGAGTGCTTGTTGGATACCATTACCAGCTTGTGTTGCTGGTTTCCAGATATTAAAATCCGTCTTTGCAAGTCTTCCGTGGAGTGCATCAACGATTAAAAGATCTCCTCTTGGAACCTTTGGAAGAACCTGAGCTGTGAGTGTTAAGGTCAATAAACTAACTAAAACAACCAATAACCAAATACGCCAAAATTTCTTCACACTACCCACCTCCTGATTTTAAATTTAAGGTAAAGGAACTTCTATAGAATCTTTGGAACTTTTTGTATCCAAAATTATTTCTTTTAAATCGCCTTTTATATAC
>DQYP01000290.1 GCA_011043375.1 Thermotogaceae bacterium
CATCCCGAACGAATGTGATGTATTGTGTCATCCCGAACGAACGTGAGGGATCTTTTATCCTCAATTGCTACTACTTCTTAGACTTTTCAAAGACTTCAATAATATTCATCTGCTATTTCTGATTCATTGAATGTCATCATCACTACTAGTTAACACTATCGGTGTTTGTATGTATCTTAACTTAATTCTAAGGAATTGACAACAGCCAAGTAGAAATTTACAAGAGTGTGCAGTAACCTCTTGACAAAAACCTTTTAGAAGATTATAATTTTTCCAGATTGTTGGTTTTGCCGAGGTGGTGGAATTGGCAGACACGCATGGTTGAGGGCCATGTGGGTGTTTAGCCCGTGCGGGTTCAAGTCCCGCCCTCGGCACCAGTAAAGTGAAAGAGGCCATCCTTAGGATGGCCTTAATTTTTTCAATCTGGAGGAATATAAATGACCAAGATTTTGAAAATTGATCCACTGAACCCTGATAAAAGATCGTTGAGGATAGCAATTGAGACCATCAAAAATGGTGGTCTGGTGGTTTTTCCAACGGAAACGGTGTACGGTTTGGGAGCAGATGCCTTCAACGTGGAAGCTGTGTCAAAGATCTTCAAAGTCAAGAATAGGCCAATGGACAATCCGTTGATAATCCATATATCCAATTTTTCTCAGTTGGAAGATCTCGTAGACGTGGATTTCAAAAAAAGGAAATTTCTGGATTTTATTTCCCATAGATTGTGGCCTGGTCCTGTAACTTTGGTAACGAAAAAAAGTGAGAGGGTTTCTTACAAGGTAACCGGTGGCTTGGACACAGTTGCAATAAGATATCCTGCACATCCTGTTGCAAATCTCTTGATCGAACTATCCAATACTCCAATTGCGGCACCGAGTGCAAACCTTTCAGGAAAGCCGAGTCCCACAGATGCCAAACATGTGATTAACGATCTGAATGGTCTTGTTGATATTATAATAGATTCTGGAAGGAGTATCTTTGGGATTGAGTCCACTATAATAGACATTTCCACGGAAGTTCCAAGGCTTCTAAGACCAGGACCGATATCCATAGAGCGCCTTAAAGTTTTGATACCAACACTCGAGCTACCTAATATCCAAAGCTTCAGAAAACCTTTATCACCAGGAATGAAGTACAGGCACTATTCTCCTGAAAGTTGCTTGGTGTTGTTCATATGTGAAGATGAGGAAAAAATGGTGGAGAGGATTCGAAGGCATTTAAGAAAAACGAATAATAAGTATATAATATTATTAACAACTGATGAAACGATCAACCTGTATCCGAAAGATTCTAACAACTTTAAGAAAATCTCTTTAGGTTCGCGGAGAAAGTTGTATGAGATTGCTCATAATCTTTTCGATTCGATAATAACTGCGGATTTAGAAAAACCGGCTGAGATAATTGTTGAGGGGTTTAAGGAAATGGGACTTGGATTTTCTATAATGAACAGATTGAGAAAGTCTGCTCACAGGATTGTGGGGGAGGAGGATGAGGTTTGAGTAAAGTTGATGAATTCAAAGAATATAGGGAAAGAATGAATAGGAGGATATTCGAAATAGGTAACTTAGTAACAAAAAGATTTTTTTCGTTGGATTCGCAGGCGTATGAAAAGGGAGCATTGGAACCTAAATACAAAGAACTCATGGGGCTCGTAGCTTCTCTGGTTTTAAGATGCAATGATTGTGTTTCATACCATTTGATAAAATGCGTTGAAAATAAAGCAAGCGATGAAGAAATAATCGAAGCAATGAACATAGCACTCATCGTTGGTGGTACAATAGTTATACCACATTACAGATATGCCGTTGAATTTCTCGATGAGCTCAGAGGGAGAGAAAGATGAGTAAAAAACTTTTCCTCATAGATGGAACTGCTCTGATTTATAGAGCTTTTTTTGCTATGGATGATTCATTATCCACTTCCACGGGTATTCCTACAAACGCCAGCTATGGTATTGCGAGAATGCTCACAAAGTTCATAAAAGAGAAGTTGAAACTCGGAGATTGTATCGTATTTGCTTTGGACAAAAAAACAGTTACGTACAGACACGAACTCTTAAAGGAATATAAAGCTAACAGGCCAAAAACACCTGATGGAATGTTACGCCAAATTCCATACATTAAGAAAATAGTTGAAGCTCTGGGAATAAGAGTTTTAGAGGTAGAAAATTTTGAAGCCGATGATTTGATAGCAACACTCGCCGCCAAGGGCAAACATGATTTCGATGAGATATATATAGTTACGAGTGATAAAGACATGATGCAACTCGTGGATAATAAAATTTTTATACTCAGGGTTGGACACAAGGGATTGACGGATTTGGAATTCGTTGATAGGGATTATGTTGTTAAGAAATACGGTGTATCCCCTGAGCAGATTCCAGACTTTTTAGCACTGGTTGGTGATATTTCTGACAATATTCCAGGTGTTAAAGGTATAGGTCCAAAGAGCGCTGCCAAATTACTTAGTAGGTACAGAACATTGGAAGAAATATATAAGCATCTCGATGATCTACCCGAGAAGCTTTCCAAACTTCTCGAGTGTGGGAAGGAAAACGCCTTTTTGAGCAAAAGGCTGACGAATTTGGTTTCAGATATTGATTTAGAAATAGATTGGAGTGACCTTGAGTATAAATCTTATAACAAAAAAGAGTTATTAGAGGTTTTCAAGGAACTTGAATTTACCAGCTTGATGAAAGAATATCAATTGTACGATGAAATCAACGAAGACGTTGATTATAAGATAATAGCAACTGAAGATGATTTCGATCACCTCTTGGAAACCTTGAAAGAAGCAGAGGTTGTTTCTCTTGATTTAGAAACCACCTCTCTTTCACCTATTGATGCTAAAATAGTTGGAATAGCATTGAGTACAAAACAAAAATCTGGTTATTATATCCCAGTGGGCCACAAAACACAAGAACAACAATTGAACGTTGAAAAAGTTTTGCCTAAACTAATGGAAACCTTAGAAGGTTCAAAAGTCATAGGGCAAAATTTGAAATTCGATTATTCCATTGTATATTCGGCTGGATATGAATTTCATGTGGATTTTGATACCATGATAGCAGCTTATTTGTTGGAGCCAGATCAAAAGAGATTTGGATTGGATGAACTGGCAATGAAATATCTGAAGTATAAACCTATCTCATACAACGAATTGTTTTCAGCTGGTACTCTCTTTGGGGGTAGTATAGAAAATCTTTCAATAGAAAAGGTTGCTAAGTATTCTATAGAAGATGCTGATGTAGCTTTCAGATTGTATAAAGTTTTAAACGAGAAAATATATTCGTTGAGCCTCGATAGAGTTCTGAGAGAGATTGAAATACCGTTGATACCAGTCTTGGCAAGAATGGAATTGAATGGTGTTTACTTCGATAGGGAATATCTTAGAAAGTTGTCTTCAAATTATGAGGAAAAAATAAATGAGCTTTTAGAGAAAATTTACAAGCTAGCAGGTGAAGCTTTCAATCTTAATTCCCCAAAACAAGTTTCTCACATACTTTTTGAAAAGCTTGGAATAAAACCACGGAAAAAGACCAAAATGGGATCCTATTCCACGAGTGCTGAATCTTTGGAAGAGATGGTAAACGAGCATGAAATAGTTCCTTTGATACTTGAGTACAGAAAGTATTTCAAACTCAAGTCAACTTACGTGGATGCCTTGCCAAGGATGATCAATTTAAAAACTAAGAGAATCCATTCTTCTTTCAATCAAACTGGAACAGCTACCGGACGTTTGAGCAGTTCAGAACCCAATCTTCAAAATATTCCCAATAGAGACGAAGAAGGAAAGGAAATTAGAAAAGCTCTTGTGCCCCAGCAAAAAGGTTGGAAAATAATGAGTGCTGATTATTCACAAA
Organism: Thermotogaceae bacterium; assembly: GCA_011043375.1. Lineage (GTDB taxonomy): Bacteria > Thermotogota > Thermotogae > B21-G9 > HyVt-16 > HyVt-16. Next base: position 3,863 of record DQYP01000290.1, read on the forward strand.
TAGAATTGAGGATCTTAGCCCATTTTTCGGAAGATGATAATCTTTTGAAGGCTTTTAAAGAAGACTTGGATGTTCATTCTATAACAGCTTCGAAGATTTTTGGTGTCCCTGTTGATGAAGTTGACAGCTCCATGAGAAGAATTGGAAAAACTGTGAATTTTTCAATCATATATGGTATAACCCCCTATGGTCTTTCAAGAAGGCTGAAGATACCAACGAAAGATTGTGACAAAATAATTACCAATTATTTCCAGAACTATCCAGGAGTTAGGAAATACATAGAATCAACTTTAGAGAAAGCGAAGAGAGAAAGGTTTGTCTACACTCTCTTTGGGAGACGAAGAGAAGTTCCGCAGCTGAAGAGTAAGAATAAAAACATTCAGCAAGAAGGAGTAAGGGTGGCTGTTAATACGCCAATCCAGGGAACAGCTGCTGATATAATAAAACTTGCGATGATAAGGATCGACAGAAAAATCAGAGAGAGGAATCTAAAGTCGAAGATGATTCTTCAAGTTCATGATGAGCTTGTGTTTGAGGTCCCCGAAGATGAGGTCGAGACTATGAGGGAGATTGTCAAAGGTGAAATGGAAAATGTGATTAAGTTGAAAGTTCCTTTAAAGGTCGATATAAAGGTGGGAAACCACTGGGAATAATTTGCTGGAGGGGTGACATTAAGTGGATGCAAGGTTCATAAATGCAATACTCAATGCTGTGAACAATGTTTTCGAAACGATAATGAATGTAAAAATAATATTTGGTAAGCCGGAGGCTATGAAAAACATTTCTCCCAACTACTCTGTGGTTGGAATAATTGGGTTTACAGGTAGAATATCTGGAAATTTGGTTTATTCGTTCAAGGATCAAACCGTTTTTGAAGTTATGAAAACGATGATAGGAATGGAGATCAATGAAATCGATGAGATGGCACTCAGTGCCGTTGGTGAATTAGCAAACATGATCTCAGGTAACATAGCCACTAATCTTGAGAAGATAGGATACAAAATAGAGATTTCTCCTCCTTCAGTCGTTAAAGGAAAGGAAGTATCCGTAAAAATGGAAGGTGTTGTGATAAGAATACCAGCCAAGCTTAACAAACATGAATTTGATATTTCAGTTGCTGTTCAGGAGAAGGAAAAAGGATGAAAGAAAAGAAAAGAAATGATTTAAAATATTTTACAAGTCTTGGAATAGTGATACAATTTGGAGTGGTAGTAGTTTCAAATATATTCGTTGCCGGTGTGATTGGTTATTTCATAGATAAATGGACCTTGAAAAATAAATTGTTCTTAATTGTGTTTCTATTCTTGGGTGTGGCAAGTGGTCTTTATAATGGAGTGAAATATTTATTGAAAGAAGCGCAGAAATATGAGAAGCATGATAAAGATGCGAACGATGAATGATTTAGGGTCTTTGGTAATATCATCAGTAATTTTTTTGATTGTATGTTTAATTCTCTCATTGATAATTGATTTGAATTTTTTTCTTGGAGTTTTAATAGGATTTGCGGGGAGTGTTTTCTGGCTCTTGAGTCTCTATAGAGATATAGTACTCAGTGTCAAAGACGGAAAAATAAAAAGGATACGTCTTGGTTACTCATTAAGACTTTTAATAGCGGGAATCTTACTGTTTTTGTCATCGAGGATTTCTTTAACAGCGTTTTTTGGTACCTTTGTGGGATTGTTGAATACCAAAGTATCGATTTTGATAAGTGTTATCTTTAGAAAGGGGCGGTAACTCTGTGAAGGAGAATAAAGATGTGAAAAACAGGAAGATTACCTTCACAAGAGGCGAAAAAATCTTTCTTGGTATTTTCGTATTGATATATATAATAGTCGGTATATTCAATATGAAAACCATAGAGCCTTTGACTAATGTTGGAGAACGTTGGATAATCACTCTTCCTTGGGGAGAAGGTCTTCTCAACAGGGTAAATCCTATGACGCTCATAATGAGTTGGTCAATAGTGTTAGCTTTGATAATATTGGCATACAAAGTTGGAAAAAATTTCAAAATAATTCCTAATAGGATTCAATTATTCATGGAATCGATTCTTGAATTCATATATTCTACAGTTGAGGATTCTACATCGAAAAAGGAACTTGTGAAACCGATATTTGTGATCGCCGCTACTTTGTTTCTTTTTGTAGTTGTTTGTAATATAATAAGTGGATTTCCTGGGATTCAGGTGGTGCCAACGGATAGTGGGATAAAAATATCGTTGTTTGAAGACACTTGGTATACACCTACTTCAGATATAAACACAAACGCAACGTATGCGGTTATGGTCCTTATAATAAGCCATGTATTTGCCATAAAAGTTAAGGGCTTCGGGAGATGGTTAAAAGGTTTCTTCGAACCTAATCCCATAATGTTTCCCATGAATTTGATAGGTGAGATAGCCAAACCTATATCCCATTCTTTAAGGCTTTTTGGGAATATAGCTGGTGGCGGAATACTCGTTCTAATACTTAGTTATATGGCTAAATATATGTTCATACCTGTTGTCCTTTGGGGATTCTTCGGCTTGTTCGTAGGTATTATCCAAGCTCTCGTGTATTCGATGCTTGCAATTGCATATATAAGTGCACAAATAGAAGATTAAAGGAGGTATTAAGCATGGAAAAAGTCGATATGGCTCAAGCTGTTATTGAAGCTGCAAAGTATATAGGTGCTGGTATAGCCATGGGTTTTGGTGCGATAGGTCCTGCAATAGGAGAAGGTAATATCGGTGCGTCAGCCATGGAAGCTATGGCACGCCAGCCTGAAATGGGAGGAACCCTCATAACAAGGATGTTACTTGCAATGGCTGTTACTGAATCAACAGGCTTGTATTCGTTACTTGTAGCTTTGATACTTTTATTCATAATCTGAGCCTTCTGAATATAGGAAGGCAGGTGAAAATATGCTTGAATTTAATTTAACTTCTGTTATCCAGTTGTTGAATTTTATCATATTGTTGTTCTTCCTCAATAAATTTTTGTTCAAGCCTTTTTTGAACACTTTGGATCAAAGGAAAGCAAAAATAGAAGGGGATATAGAGAGAGCGGAGAAAATTAGAAAAGAGGCAGAAAAGTACAAACAAGAGGTAGAAGCGGAACTTAAGAAAGCGCGAAAACGTGCAGAAGAGATAGTACAAAGTGCGGAGAAACGTGCAGAAGAAATTGTCAGCTCAGAAAGAGAAAAAGCAAAACAAGAAGCTCAGAGAATCATAGAAAATGCAAAGATCGAGGTAGAAAACATCAAAAAAGCAGCCGTTGATGAGCTGAAAAACAGCGTAGTAAGATTGGCTTTCCTCATGGCTTCAAAGATTCTGGAGAAGGAGATAGATGAGAAGAAGCATAGGGAATATTTGACGAAAATGCTGAGTAGATTTGGTGGTGAATGATGAAAGGCTCTCAGATAGTGGCTCATAAATATGCAAATGCGCTTTATTTGAGTATTTCCGAACCATCAAAAATAGAAACCTACATGAACATATTGGAGGAGTTAAGTCTTTTAATGAAGAAAGAACGTTTCAGAGATTTCTTCATGGACCCCGCAATACCGGTTAAAGCAAAAATGGAGTTTTTGAGTTCTATATTCACATTAGATGAAATGTTGGAAAACTTTCTAAAGTTAATACTCGAAAAGAAGAGATTTCAAATGATAGACGTTATTTCAGCTTCTTTTAAAAGCGTGGTTTACCAAGAGAATGATATATTGCAAGTCAGATGTATAAGTGCAAAGGAACTCGAAGATGGTGATTTGAAGAAAATAAAAGAAGTGCTTAAGAAGAAATTCAGAAAGAGAGTTCATATCTTCACAGAAAAAGATGAGTCATTATTAGCAGGAGTGAAGCTGTTTTTCGATAGCCAATTGGTTGATCTCACCGTAAAAGGTGAGCTGGAAAAGATGCTCTCTCAAACGTTGGAAGGGGTGAGATCGTGAGAATATCGCCAGATGAAATAACCAGCATAATAGAACAAAGAATAAAAGGTTATGAAAAAGAAATAGAGTTAAAGGAAACAGGAAGAGTCATACAAGTTGGTGATGGAATAGCAAGGGTTTATGGTTTGAAAAATGTTATGGCAAGTGAGCTTGTGAAATTCAAAAATGGCGTTTATGGGCTTGCATTGAATTTAGAAGAGGACAATGTGGGAGTTGTAATATTGGGGAATTTTGAGGATATAAAAGAAGGGGATTTGGTAGAAAGGACCGGTAGAATCATAGAAGTTCCCACAGGTGAAGCCTTACTCGGTAGGGTTGTTAATCCTTTGGGGATGCCACTGGATGGAAAGGGACCGATAAAAACTGATAAATTCAGGCGTCTTGAAATAAAAGCGCCAAGTATAATATACAGAAAACCTGTTGACACTCCCCTTCAAACTGGAATAAAATCGATAGATTCGATGATCCCGATTGGTAGAGGACAGAGGGAATTGATAATAGGTGATCGCCAGACCGGGAAAACTGCAATAGCAGTTGACACCATTATAAATCAAAAAGGCAAGGGAGTTTACTGTATATACGTTGCTATAGGTCAAAAAACTTCCGTCGTTGCAAGAATAATCGACAAATTGGAGAAACTCGGTGCCATGGAATATACAACCGTTGTTTTTGCCTCCGCGAGTGATCCAGCGGCATTGTTGTATCTTGCACCTTACGCTGGTTGTGCAATGGGAGAAGAATTCATGTACAGTGGTAAGGATGCCCTCGTGGTTTATGACGATTTGTCAAAGCATGCCGCGGCATACAGAGAGCTTTCATTGCTTTTGAGAAGACCACCTGGACGAGAAGCTTATCCTGGAGATGTCTTTTACTTACATTCAAGATTGCTTGAAAGAGCGGCAAGACTTGATGATAAGTATGGTGGGGGTTCTTTAACGGCACTTCCGATTATTGAAACCCAAGCGAACGATATCTCAGCTTACATACCCACCAATGTTATATCAATAACGGATGGGCAAATTTATCTTGAGCCTAATCTTTTCTATGCAGGATTTAGACCGGCGGTAAATTCTGGTCTTTCAGTTTCGAGGGTTGGAAGTTCAGCACAAATAAAAGCTATGAAACAGGTTGCTGGTAGATTGAGATTGGAATTAGCACAATACAGAGAGCTTGAAGCCTTCGCACAATTTGCAACCGAACTGGATGAATTCACGAGACAACAACTCATAAGAGGCGAAAGATTAATGGAATTGCTGAAGCAGGAACAGTATCAACCCATGCCTGTTGAAGAGCAAGTGGTTGTTCTTTTCGTTGGGATAAATGGATTTTTAGATGATCTTCCAGTTGAAAGCGTGAAAAAATTCGAGAGAGAATTTTTGCAATATATGAGGAATGAAAAGAGTGAGATATTGAATGAAATATCAACCAAGAAGGAAATATCGGAAGAATTGGAAAGGAAATTGAGAGAAGCTGTGGAACAATTCAAGAAAACGTTCGTAACCTGAAAAGAGGGTGAGAAGATTTGAGCCGTGGAAAGCTCCAAACAGTTAAAAGAAGAATAAGTTCTACTATATCGACAATGCATATAACCCGTGCTATGGAAATGGTAGCAAGGGCTAAAGTTCAAAAAACTGAGAAAATATGGGCTAATTATAGAAGATTCTCTCAGAAGTATCTCAATGTATTCTATAAAATAATCAGCTGGGGTGAAATCTCAAATCCAATTTTAAAAGTTGATGAACAACCTCTAAAGAAAACGGCTATACTTTTGATAAGCTCGGATATGGGACTTTGCGGTTCATACAGTTCTGAGGTTATTAGAATGGCTGAAATAGAAGCTCACAAATTGGGAGAAAGGTTCAAGGGTTATTTTGTCGTGGGATTAAAAGCTTCGAACTATTTTAAATACCAAGGAATAAAGATGCTAAGGTTTTGGGAAAAACTCTATGATATACCAAATTATGACATTTCTCAATTAATAGTTGATGAGATTTTAGATCATTTCGATAAAGGCGAGATAGATTCTTTAAAGATAGTATACACTAAAAAGGTTAGCACACTTGCTCAAGTGCCGAAGATAGTTGATTTTATACCAATATCAGTTGAAAAAGGTGAAGTCACCTCTGAAAAGGAATATGAATTTGAACCAGAGCCTCAAGAATTATTTAAGAGATTCATTCCGGAATTTTTGTCTGCTCGATTACTTGATTATTTAATGGAAGCAAAAGTCAGTGAGTTATATGCGAGACAAAATTCAATGAAGAACGCCACTGAAAATGCGGAAGACATAATAGAAAATCTAACCCTTCAATACAACAAACTGAGGCAAGCTTCGATAACTCAGGAGATAATAGAGATTGTAAATGGTTCCGAGGCTCTCAAGGAGGGATAATTGATGAGTGAAAAAATTAAGAAGGGTAAAATAGTCAGTGTTATAGGCCCAATCGTGGACGTAAGATTTGAAGAGGCTGAATTACCTGACATATACGATGCGCTTGAAGTAATTAATCCTCAAACCAATCAGAAACTCGTCATGGAGGTAGCGCAGCTTATAGGTGATAAAACAGTCAGGACCATAGCTTTAGATTCAACGGATGGTCTCGTTAGAGGGCTCGAAGTGATTGATACCGGTAAACCGATAGCGGTTCCCGTAGGTAAAGAAGTCCTTGGGCGGATTCTGAATCTTCTTGGTGAACCGATAGATGAACAGGGTGAAATAAAAGCCTCAGAAAGATGGCCTATCCACAGAGATCCACCGAATTTGACTGAGCAGGAAACGGAGATTGAAATACTTGAAACAGGAATTAAGGTCATAGATCTAATAGCACCATTCCCAAAAGGTGGTAAAATAGGATTTTTCGGTGGTGCCGGTGTTGGAAAAACCGTTCTTGTCATGGAACTCATTAGAAACATTGCGATAGAAAGAAAGGGCTTTTCCATTTTTGCAGGTGTCGGCGAAAGAACGAGGGAAGGAAATGAACTTTGGTTGGAAATGAAAGAGTCTGGCGTTCTACCAAACACGGTCTTGGTTTTTGGTCAGATGAATGAGCCACCGGGTGCGAGGTTTAGAGTGGCGTTGAGTGCATTGACGATTGCCGAATATTTCAGGGATATCGAAGGCAAAGATGTTTTGTTGTTCATAGATAATATCTTCAGGTTCGTTCAGGCCGGTTCTGAAGTTTCAGCACTCCTTGGGAGGATGCCATCTGCTGTTGGATATCAACCAACGCTCGCAAGTGATATGGGAGAGCTTCAAGAGAGGATCACTTCTACTAAAAAGGGATCTATAACCTCGGTGCAAGCGATATTCGTTCCAGCTGATGATATAACTGATCCTGCACCTGCCGCGACATTTTCGCATCTTGAGGCTTCCATAGTTCTTTCAAGACAGATTGCAGAACTTGGTTTATATCCTGCAGTTGATCCTTTAGATTCATCATCTAAGATGCTTGATCCTGCGATAGTTGGTCAAGAACACTATGAGGTTGCGAGAGGAGTGCAGGAAGTTTTACAGCGTTACAAGGATCTGCAGGATATAATAGCCATACTTGGTATGGAAGAACTATCTGAAGAAGATAAATTGGTGGTTCATAGAGCAAGAAGGATTCAAAGATTTTTAAGCCAACCACTTTTTGTTGCCGAGAGATTCAATAACGTACCTGGCCAGTATGTTCCTGTGAAAGAAACTGTAAGAGGGTTTAAGGAAATATTGGAAGGGAAACATGACGATCTTCCAGAACAGGCGTTCTTGATGGTTGGAACGATAGATCAAGCTGTTGAAAAAGCTAAAAAAATGCGTGGAGGATGATTTCGTGGCATTCAGGTTGAGTATAATAACCCCAGACAAAGAATTAGTTGAAGAGAATTGTGAAATAGTGTCTTTTTGGACGGTTGAAGGTTCGATGGGTGTTTTAACCCACAGAGCACCTATTATAACTGCTTTGGATATAGCCGAGCTCAAAGCAAAGAAAACGGATGGGGAAGAAGTCTTTTACGCAGTTCATGGAGGATACATGGACGTTGATGGCGAAAAAGTAACTATTGTAACGGACGCTGCTGAGCATTGGAAAGAAATAGATATTGCGAGAGCAGAGAGATCTCGGCGGAAAGCGGAAGAACTTTTAAAAAAAGCTCAAAGTGATAGGGAAGAAGCAAGAGCCAAGGCAAGGATTGAGCGTGCGTTACTTAGAATAAAGCTTGCAAGAAGGTAAAGGTGAATTTTTGGATGCGCCTTGATAAGTTTTTGAAGAAAACGGGTTTGGTCAAACGAAGAACAATAGCGCAGGAAATGGTAGATACAGGAAGGGTATTCAGAGATGGAAGACCATTGAAGAACTCTTATCAAGTAAAAGAGGGCGATGAAATCGAGATAGTGTATCTAAACAGGATTTTGAAATTCAAAGTTGAGAGTTCGAATGAAAGGGAACCTGTGTATAGCGTTATTTGCGAGGTAAAATTGGAAAGGGAATTTTGAATCGTCGGAAAATAAATATCGGGTTTGATGTTTCGTGTGGTAGAGAATAAGAGAGAACCACACTCATCTATGGGATGGGTGTGGTTTTTTGTTTGGAGGTGTGAAAATGAAAATTTTTGTTGTTGGCGCTGGCATAGTTGGAAGCATGATAGCACGTGAATTATCAAAATATGATATTGAATTGCATATTATAGAAAAAAAACCTGATATCGCCTGGGGGGTAACAAAAGCAAACTCTGCTATTTTACATTCTGGATATGATGATCCAGTGGGAAGTATCAGAGCAAAATTTTGTTCAAGAGGGAATTTACTTTATACAGATATTTCGAAAGAGCTCGATGTGGAAATTAAAAGATTGGGATCGTATGTGGTGGCTTTTTCTGAGAAAGAGATCAAAACCCTTGAAAGGTTAAAAAAGCAAGGGGAGATAAATGGTGTTACAAAGCTTGAGATCATTGAACGTTCTGAACTTTTATCGAGAGAACCTAACTTGAATCCAAATGTAAAAGCCGCCCTTTGGGCACCTACTGCTGGGATTATCGAACCTTGGGAAATGGCAATAGCAGCTATTGAAAATTCCGCTATGAATGGTGCGATTCTCCATCTCAACGAAGAAGTGGTGGATATAGAAGTGAAAAACAAAAAACTCAAAAAGCTGGTGACCGACAAGGGTGAATACGAGGCAGATGTTGTAATCAATGCCGCTGGATTGTTTGCGGATGAAATAGCGAATATGACAGGTGCAGAGCCAGCTTTTAAAATATTTCCGAGAAAAGGTGAATATATTTTGCTGGATAAAAAACTCGGAACCCTTGGAAACTCCATTATATTCCCAATTCCAACCGAAAAATCAAAGGGAATTCTCGTTCTTCCAACAGTTGACGGA
>DQYP01000077.1 GCA_011043375.1 Thermotogaceae bacterium
CATGATAAAAATTACGTTGGATTTAACATAAAGAACCTCGATTTTTCTCAAAAAGTTTTGTTTACAGTAATAGCGGTACTTATCGGACCGATAACAGAAGAATTAATCTTTAGAGGTATGGTGTATAATTTTCTAAAAAATTTTATGAAGGTAGAATCATCGATCATCATAACATCATTGTTTTTTGCGTTGTTTCACCCTTTAGAAACGTTTCCTGAAATACTATTGTTGAGTATTTTAATAAATTATTTCTATGAAACTCGTGCCAATTTAGTAGTACCGATTACATTACATTCCTTGAACAATACTGTAGCACTCTTGAGTTTGTTTACATTAGGAGGTGGATGAAAATGTACGATAAATTTTCCGAAAGAGCTGTTCAGGTCTTATTGGCAGCTCAAGAAGAGGCAAAAAAATTAGGACATTCATACGTTGGAACTGAGCATTTTTTGCTTGGTATATTAAAGCTGGGTAATGGTCCTGCTTTTGAGGTGATCGCCGATTTTGGGATCAACTACAATAATGTTAAAAACGAGATAATCGCGATAGTCGGTATGGGTTCCCCAGAACGTGTTTCAAAATCACCTCAAATGACTCCAAGAGCCAGAAAGATAATTGAATTGGCTTATGATGAAGCCAAGCTTCTTGGTCAATCACATATAACTGCTGAACATGTTTTGCTTGGAATAATAAAGGAAGGTGAGGGAATCGCAGCTCATGTTCTAAGAAGATTGGGAGTGGATCTTGGCGAATTGAGAAAAGAACTTTTGGATGCGATAACACCATCCGAGGATGATTTCAGTTTCAATAAAACTACTTCAAATGTCACTGTAAAACAATTGGAAGGATTCGGGGTCGATCTAACTGGACTTGCAGTACAAGGTAAATTGGATCCAGTTATAGGTCGAGAGGATGAGATCGAACGCGTTATACAAATTCTAAGTCGAAGGAAAAAGAACAATCCAGTTTTAATAGGTGAGCCTGGAGTAGGTAAGACAGCAATAGTAGAAGGATTAGCCCAGAGAATCGTGGAAGGAAAAGTACCAGAAACACTGAAAAACAACATAATATTCTCACTGGATATAGCAGCTTTAGTAGCAGGAACCAAATACAGAGGTGAATTTGAAAAGCGTTTGAAGAAATTGATCCAGCTTGTTACCAAGGATAAAAAGATAATACTTTTCATCGATGAGATTCATACGATAGTTGGAGCTGGCGCAGCAGAAGGCGCGGTTGATGCTGCGAATATTTTGAAACCTCCACTATCCCGAGGTGAGTTGAGATGTATCGGAGCAACAACACCTGATGAATATAGAAAATATATTGAAAAAGATGCAGCACTTGAAAGAAGATTTCAAAAAGTGCTGGTTAATGAGCCCACGGAGGAAGAGACACTTGAGATACTGAGAGGATTGCGTGTGAAATACGAAACGCATCATAAAGTCAAATACACCGATGAAGCGTTGTGGGCAGCAGTTCAACTTTCAAAGAGGTATATATCCGATCACTTTTTACCTGATAAAGCTATAGATGTGGTAGATGAAGCGGGTGCACGAATCAGACAGAAATTATTGACTCTTCCTGGGTATATCAAAGAGATCGAGGAAAGACTTAGATCGATCAAAGAAGAAAAAGAGTTGTTGGCTATAAATCAAGATTATGAAAAGGCTGCTCTGTTGAGAGAGGAAGAGAAAAAGATCGAAGCCACTCTTAAAAATGAGTACCTCAAATGGAAGAAAGAGGTGGAAAATAAGTTCGTTACAATAGGTGTAGAAGAAATTGCAGAAGTCGTATCGAAGTGGACTGGTATACCTTTAACAAAGCTTGAGGAAACGGAAACTCATAAACTTTTAAAACTCGAAGAAGTTTTACATCAAAGAGTAGTGGGGCAAAATGAAGCCATTGAAGCTGTTTCTAAGGCGATCAGGAGAGCAAGAAGCGGTTTGAAAGATCCAAGGAGGCCAGTTGGTTCTTTCATATTCCTTGGACCGACTGGTGTTGGAAAAACTGAATTGGCAAAGGTATTGGCTTCATATCTTTTTGGTGATGAGAATGCATTGGTTAGAATAGATATGAGTGAGTACATGGAAAGATTCGCTGTCTCGCGATTGATCGGTGCACCTCCTGGATATGTTGGATATGAAGAAGGAGGTGTTCTCACAGAGAAAATTAGGAGAAGACCGTTTTCCGTGATACTCTTAGATGAAATCGAGAAGGCACACCCTGACGTATTCAACATCTTGCTTCAGATATTAGATGATGGAAGATTAACTGATTCACAGGGAAGAGTAGTAGATTTCAGAAATACTATAATTATAATGACAAGTAACTTAGGAGGAGAACTGATAAATAAGAGCAAGAAAACGCTTGGATTCGTTGAGCTGGAGAGTGAGGAGAAGGATTACCAGGAGATGAAAGAAGTGGTTATGGGAGAGGTGAAAAAACTCTTCAGGCCTGAATTTTTGAACAGAGTGGATGAAATAATTGTTTTTCATCCATTGAATAGAGGACATATGTCGAAGATAATAGACATACAGATCAGTGAAATAATGAAGAGATTGGCGGAAAAGAGGTTAAGTATACAACTCACCGCGAGTGCAAAGGAATTGCTAATCAATAAAGGTTTCGATCCTATCTACGGCGCAAGGCCGCTGAAAAGGGCTTTACAAAAGTATCTTGAAGATCCCTTAGCTGAGGAAATACTCAAGGGTAGATTTAAAGAAGGAGATAAAATATTAGTCTCTGCTAGGAACGGAAGAATTGTTTTCAGAAAGAAGGAGGAGAAGAAAAAAGTTGGTGATAAAGTTTGAAAGAAAAATTGATGTACGTTTGCAGCAATTGTGGATATGAATCCCCAAAGTGGTTTGGTAAGTGTCCAATTTGTAGTGAATGGAATACGGCAATTGAGAAGAAATCTGTAATCGAGGAATTAAAATCAAATCCGGTGGAATTCAAAGAAATAAATGAAATAAAATTGAACGGTTTCAAACGTTTAAGAACTAATATCTCTGAATTTGATAGATTGATAGGTGGTGGTATAGTCCCAGGAAGTGTTATTCTCGTTGGCGGAGATCCAGGGGTTGGAAAGAGTACCCTTATGTTGGAAATATCGAGAAACCTCTCCAAAGTTGGAGAGGTTTTTTACATAACAGGCGAGGAATCCGAAGAGCAAATACTCATCAGAGCTAATAGAATAGGAATGAAAGAAAATGAAAACTTAAAGGTAACCTCCTCATCTGATTTGAAAAGTATTTTCCAGGCATTGAAATCCGAAAAACCGATTGCAGTAATCATTGATTCCATCCAATCGATGAGATTATCGAACATTGGACTTCCAGGAAGTGTCGTTCAACTTCGAGATTGTGCTGAGGCTCTTGTAGATTACTCTAAAAGTACTGGTGTCCCTGTTTTCATAGTGGGTCATATAACCAAAACAGGCCAAATAGCAGGTCCAAAACTTTTGGAACATCTGGTTGATGTGGTGTTGTATTTCGAAGGAGAGGTACAAACTGGTTACCGTATCCTTAGGACTGTTAAAAATAGATTTGGCCCCTCCAATGAGATTGCGATATTTGAAATGAGAAATAATGGATTGCAGGAAGTGAAAAATCCGTCCGAAATTTTTATAGAGAGAGGATCACTATCATCGGGAAGTTGTATAACTTCTGCAATCGAGGGAACAAGGACGATCTTTTTGGAGATACAATCGTTGATATCTAAAACCTTCTTTCCATCACCTCGAAGATTATCTAAGGGGATAGAAATAGGAAGAGTGATTCTCATCTCAGCCGTACTCAGTAGACGCCTAAATCTTCCCCTAGAGTCCTTTGATATATATGTAAACGTTGTAGGAGGTCTTAATGTTAAAGACCCTTCGATAGATCTTGGGATAGCCGTTGCGATATATTCTTCTTTTGCAGACGTAGAATTGGATAGTGATTGTGTATATATAGGAGAAATAGGTCTCGATGGAAAAATGAGAAAAGTCAGTAACATCGAGAAAAGACTGATGGAAGCTCATAAAATGGGATTCAAGCGTGTTGTAATGCCGCACGATAGGAATGTGAAAAATTTCAAGGACTTGGAATTATTACAATATAATAGTTTATTAGAGGTATTGAAAAATATAGATTGAATTGGAGGCTTGATTAAATTATGAGAATAAATAAGGAGCTTCTTGAAAAACTTCAAATGGTGTCTCCTGGAACATCTCTCAGAAAGGGTATAGACGATATTTTAATGGCTAACAATGGCGCTTTAATAATTTTCGTGGATGAGCTGGAAAACTTCGAGAATATGATTCAGGGTGGATTTGATATAAATACACCGTTCACACCAGAAAAGTTATACGAATTAGCAAAAATGGACGGAGCCATTGTTTTAAAAAATGATGTTTCAAAAATTTTAAAGGCTAATACTCATATAATAACTGATCCATCTATACCTACTCAAGAAACAGGAACAAGACATAGGACCGCTGAAAGATTTGCCAAGCAGACCAATGGAACTGCCATAGCTATTTCCAGGCGTAGAAGGGTGATAACACTTTACTACAAAAATATGAGATATATGATCAACGATGTGAACTTTGTGATTACCAAGGTAAATCAAGGTCTAAGAGCTTTAGAAAAATATAAAGAAACTTTGGATAAACTCTTTTTTGAATTAGATGTTTTGGAGTTAGAAGATAAAGTAACATTGTACGACATATGCAGAATACTCGAAAAAGCTTTGAAGGAATATCATATTAAAGCTGAACTCGAGTGGTTTATAACAGAACTTGGTGAAGAGGGTAAACTCGCAGGCATTCAATTGGAAGAAATGACATCGGACTTGGAGGATCTCATTCACTTCTTGATAATGGACTATGTTTCCGAAGATGTGGAAGATGTAAAAGAGATAAAGAAGAAAATATTGAACATGGGCGATAAAGAATTAACGAACTATTCTCAAATTGCCAAGAATTTGGGTTACGATGTTGCTTCAAATGTCATATCTGACCTCGTGGTACATCCGAGAGGTTTTCGAGTGTTAAACAGAATCCCCAGGATACCTTCGAGCATAGTTATGAATGTGGTGAAGACTTTTAAAAACTTACAAGGAGTCAGTCACGCAAAATTAGATGAACTCAAAAATGTTGAGGGAATAGGTGAAAAGAGAGCACTCGCTATAATAGACGGTATTGGTAAAATAAAGCGGAGATTATCCCATGAAGAGGAATAATTTGATATAATAAGGCTAGGGCCATCTGGAAAGAGGTGATAGAATGAACGAACAATATTTAAGCGTTTTTATCGAAGAAACGAGAGAATACCTTCAGTTGTTGAATGAAAAAATGCTATCGTTGGAGAGCAATCCAGATGATATTGAGGTTATCAACGAGATATTCAGAGCACTTCACACATTGAAAGGTATGTCTGCTACAATGGGATTCGAGAACATGGCGAAATTGTGTCATAAGATGGAGAATATCTTTGACCTGTTTAGAAATCAAAAAGCTTTTGTGGATTCAGAAATAATAGATGCCTTGTTCGCAGGTATAGACACCCTTGAAAAAATGCTTCAGAAGATCTTGGATGATAGAAGTGATGAAATGGATATTTCAGATCTTTTGGAAATATATGAAAGTTTTTATTCAAGAGCTAGTAGTGGAGTAGAAGTTCAGAAAAATGGTGTTGAAGATGAGGATAAAGGCACCTCTTTTGGTAATGAGAAAGCAAAGGGTTCAGAAGGTTCAACTACTGTTCCCATAAGTATTGAAGAGTCTGTGCTGAATGTTATAAAGGAAGCTATAGAAGAGGAATTCAAAGCATTTTACTTAAAAGTGACACTACGAGAAGGTACGATGCTCAAATCGGCAAGGATGTATATGGTTTTTCATAAGATTGAGGAAGTGGGTGGAGAAATCTTAAAGAGTGTTCCATCAGTTGAAGATATAGAAGACGAGAAATTCGACAGAACGGTCGAGTTGATTGTAGTCTGTAAAATTGCCAAAGAGAAATTGGCGGAACTTATAAGGGATATATCGGAAATTGAAGAAGTGAACATAATAGAGATTGATTCAGAAAAGTTAAAGGCCCAAGTTTTTTCTTCAGAAGAAAAGAAAGAGGTTGAGCAAGGTACTGATTCAAAAAATCCAAAGACTTCACAGGTTGATAGAATTAAAGAAAGCAATGTAACGAATTTTAGTTCAAAAATAACTCAAACTATAAGAGTTGATATAGAAAAATTGGATACCTTGATGAATTTAATGGGAGAATTAGTAATATCGAGAAGTAGGATAATGGAGACTTTGAAAAAATATCAGATAAAGGAAATAGATGAAAGTTTAGCCCAGTTGAGTAGAATCACACTGGATCTTCAAAATATCGTCATGAAAATAAGGATGGTTCCTATCGCCTTTGTGTTCAACAGATTCCCAAGGATGGTTAGAGATCTTTCGAAAAAGTTAAATAAAGAGATTAATTTGATAATAACGGGTCAGGAGACAGAATTAGATAGAACTGTTGTTGACGAGATTGGAGATCCTTTGCTTCACCTTTTGAGAAACGCCATAGATCATGGTATTGAAAGTAAAGAAGAAAGAGAGGCTAAAGGTAAACAACCCATTGGAACGGTGAAATTAGATGCTCATCACGAAGGAAACAACGTTGTAATAGAGGTCTCAGATGATGGAAGGGGATTAGATAGAGAAAAAATACTTAAAAGAGCAATTGAAAGAGGCCTGATCGATGAAGCAAGTGCAACAACTTTAACTGATGAAAAGATTTTTTCATTCATTTTTGAACCTGGATTTTCGACTGCTGAAGAAGTTTCAGATGTATCCGGAAGAGGAGTAGGAATGGATGTGGTTAAATCCACTATAGAGGCTTTAAATGGTTCTGTTCAAATTGAAAGTGTGAAGGATCGTGGAACGAAAGTTATCATAAAGTTACCGTTGACTCTTGCAATCATTCAGGCACTTCTTGTTACAATAGGAGATTTCATCTATGCGATTCCTCTGGTTAATGTTGAAGAAACCTTGAGTATCAAGAAAGAGGAAATAAAAATCGTTGAAAAGAAACCGGTCATATATATAAGAGGTGAGATAATACCTCTGACAAATCTAAAGGAACTGTTTCAGCTACCCCACACAGAATCCGATGAGGATGCTCTCAACATTGTGATCGTGCACAGTGGAACGAGAAAATATGGCTTGATGGTAGATGAGTTGTTGGGACAAGATGACATAGTTATAAAGTCTCTTGGAAAGTTGTTGAAAGGTATAAAAGAGTTCAGTGGTGGTGCCATTCTTGGTGATGGCAGCATAGCTTTGATCTTAGATATCCCTAATATAGTAGATAATTTACAGGGGGTGTAATAATATGGTCGATGATGAGAAGGATGTTATTACTGCACATATCTTAGAAGTATTAGATTTTGAACTTTCAAATAGAGATTTTGCGATAGATGTTGATTTTGTAGAAATGGTGATAGAACGCCCATACATAACATATGTTCCTAAAGCTGAGTATTTCATCAAAGGTGTTATGAATTTGAGAGGGCGAATCGTTCCTGTTATCGATCTTTCAACTCTCTTAGGAATAGAAGAGAATACAGAACAGAATAAGGTACTAGTTCTAAAAGTCAAAGACATAGAAGTTGGTTTTCTGGTCAATAATGTTAGGGAAGTCATAAGAATAACGGAAAATGATATAGATAAACCTGTTGGTACGAAAAACGTTGATCAAAAGACCAAAGGAATAATAAAATATGATGATAGGCTGATAGTCTACCTTGATGCTGAAAAAATCATAGAAGTCTGAAAATAAGGGAGGTTTTAGAAAGTGGGTAAGAAAGTCCTTATAGTCGATGATGCAGCTTTTATGAGAATGTTGTTGAAAGACATTGTAACCAAGGCTGGATACGAAGTTATTGGAGAAGCTGCTAATGGTGTGGAAGCTGTTGATAAATACAAAGAATTACAACCAGACATTGTAACCATGGATATAACCATGCCCGAGATGGATGGGATAACTGCTATAAAGAAGATAAAGGAAATAGATCCTGATGCAAAGATCATTGTGTGTAGTGCCATGGGGCAACAAGCTATGGTGGTGGAAGCGATCCAAGCTGGTGCAAAAGATTTTATTGTAAAGCCTTTTCAGGCGCCACGCGTTGTGGAAGCTTTAAATAAACTTTCAAAGTGAGGTATTAGAATTTGAATGCGACTACCACTTACAGTGGGGTGCTGAATTCGTATTTATCTTTTCTCATATCATTGGTTTTAATAGTTTCGGTACTTTTGATAGTTTATTTTTTATTGAGAAGATATATTTTGAAAACTAGATCCAATGAAATGTCCTTATTGATAGAAAGATTGGTGTTGGATAGAAACACAACGATCTATTTGGTTAAGTTATCTGAAAAGTATTTGTATATAGCAAGTACTCCAGGGGGCGTAACAGTATTGAGAGAGGTTGATGAATCTGAGATAATAGACAAACTCCCTCGAAAGGGTGAAAAATTCAGCAATATATTTTACAAGAAACTCGGCAAATATTCGCTTGAAGATGAAATACAGAAATTGGAGAAAATGAAATGATGAAAAAGATAACACTGATCTCTTTGTTTGTCGTTTTAAGTGTAGTTTTGTTTTCCCAGCAGGAAACTCTGCCTCCTTTGCCAAGGATAGAAATTGGAATTGGGCAAGTTGAACAGCCAAGGGATTTAGTAGTCACTCTTGAAATAATACTCATTTTAACAATTCTCACTCTGGCACCTTCTATTTTGATTCTGATGACCTCTTTCACAAGAATAATCATTGTTTTTTCATTTCTTCGAAACTCCCTTGGGACGCGTCAGATTCCGCCTAATCAAGTTTTGATAGGCTTAGCTTTGTTTTTGACATTTTTCATAATGCAACCAGTTTTCATTCAGATATACAACGAGGCTTTGGTACCTTACATGAATGGTCAAATTGGTTATCAAGAACTCTATAGCAAATCCATTCAACCAATAAGAAAATTCATGTTGCATGAGATAAGGATGCATCACAACGAGGATAATATCGATATGCTCTTGGAAGCACTCAAACGTGAGAAACCAAAAAATATAGATCAGACACCGACATCCGCTTTGATACCAGCTTTCGTGATCAGTGAACTTGAAATAGCGTTTAAAATGGGAGTATTATTGTACATTCCGTTCATAATAATTGATATGATAACAGCAAGTATATTACTTGCTTTGGGAATGATAATGATACCACCGGTATTAATTTCTTTACCTTTTAAAATTTTAGTGTTCGTTCTTGTGAATGGTTGGGATATGCTTGTCTCTGGCTTGATAAAGAGTTTCTAAGGTTGACACTCAGCAATTGAGAATGTATAATCTTACTGTCGCTGGGAGATCGTCTAATGGTAGGACGGCAGACTCTGGATCTGCTAGTGGAGGTTCGAGTCCTCCTCTCCCAGCCATTTTTATATACCTCTTTTGCAACAATTATGTTAATTACTGAATTCTTCTTGACCCTTAATTTTAGAAATAGTAAAATACTCAAGAGATTTTCAAGGTGGGTGACATTTAGTTGAACGAAGCGGTTAACTTTGAATTATCTATAAATCTTGGATTTCTGAAACAACACTGTCAAAAGGAGGCTATTTGCTTTTCAATATATTCCTTGTGAATAAGGGGCTCATATGAGCCCCTTTATTTTTATAGCACATGTACCCGGGAGGAGGTCAAAGTTAACTTAATAGAACGTCAAGAGGGTGAAAAAGTTGTTTGAGAGAGATCAAAGGGATTTCAAAAGTAAATTAGTATCCATCGATGTTTTTGATCCATTCAGAAAAAAGTGGTCTGAAGAGTATATAAGATTACCAAATCGATTCAATACAGGTGGTTTAATAGCAACGCATCCGTTTACCGATTTACATGTACACGTTAGATTGAATGGTGGAGAAGATTATGATTCTTTGGAAATGGCAGCAAAGGTCGGAGGATTTTCTACTTTATTGATACAGCCTAACGTCAATCCACCACTTGCGAGTCATGAAGTTGTCAATCAACATATATCTCTAATTAAAGACAGAGACGTCAAGTTTTTATTGACTATCTCACCATTTGGTGTTTTGGAACCATTCAACGAAGAGATAATAAAAGCATATTCTACAGATGGAACAAGCTATGACTATCCTAAGCTAGTTGAAGCGATGAGATCAAAGAAGAAAAAAATTTTGTGGATAGATCACAGCCAGATGTACGAGATTGGTGGAATATTTTATGAGGGAACCGATATCGATGTTCCAAAAAGACCACTCTCAAATGAACCGATAGCAATTGTTAGAACGGTACTCACCGGACTCGAGTATGGTTTTAAGAGATTTCATATACAGCATGTTTCCAACCCATTCTCTGTGGAAGCAA
Organism: Thermotogaceae bacterium; assembly: GCA_011043375.1. Classification (GTDB taxonomy): domain Bacteria; phylum Thermotogota; class Thermotogae; order B21-G9; family HyVt-16; genus HyVt-16. Next base: position 10,408 of record DQYP01000077.1, read on the forward strand.
TCTCTTGGTTGAGAGATCATGCTGATGTGAGTTGCGAGGTGACTCCTCATCATCTTTTGTTGAGTTCAGAGGAGATAAGAAACAGTAATTTCAAAATAAATCCTCCATTGGTCTCCGAAAAGAAACGAAAAGAACTCGTAGAAATGGTGAAAAAAGGTTTGATTGATGTTCTATCAAGTGACCATGCACCTCATTCGTTAAAACCTAACGATTACCTTACTGCACCGTTTGGCACTTCCAATTTAGAGGTAGCTTTCTCGGCTTACTTCACTGCCATTGGAGAATTGGAACTCGTGATCGAAAAGATGACCTCAAAACCGATGAAATTAATAAATGTTCGTTCAAATTTATCTGAAAATAATCTCGTATTTTTGGATCCCAATTCAACTTTCGAAGTAGACACTAAGAAATTCGTAAGCAAAGGAAAAAATTGTGTCTTCGACGGAATGCGACTCAATGCTAAAGTTGTAGGGTTAAAAATAAATGGAAAAATGGTGATGTGGGATGGAGAAATTATTTCTTAGTATCTCTCAAAAAATTCAGGTAAATGCGAATACATGGGTTATCACTTTTAACGAGACTTTGAAATTCTATCCTGGACAGTTCATAATGATTGAAACGCCGAAACTGGTTAGGAAACCTTTTGTTCTTGGAAGATGGGACAAAAGGCTTTCGATATCTGTACAGGTGAAAGGTGAAGGAACAAAATGGATGGTGGAGAAAGCATCACATCTCAAATGTCATGGACCGTTGGGAAAGCCTTTCGATATGAACCAAGGTAAAGGATTATTCATATCATCTCCAACATGTTTAACGCTAGCAAATATTTTAAAAGAAAATTTTGATGTTGATATAATCATTGGAAGTAGAACACCCCTTCTTTTGAAGATTCCATATGAAACAGTGATAGGAGATAAAAAATTCTTAAAATTATTGAAATCTTTAACTGGATATGATTGGTATCTTATTTCTGGTTCTGTTGAGATGGAGAAAGTGGTTTATAAAACCCTTAAAGGTAAAAAACTGTACTTTTCTTTGGAAGAATTTATGGGATGCGGTATAGGTGCATGTAAGAGTTGCGCAGTTGAAACGAAGAATGGGATAAAGCATGTGTGTACTGATGGCCCTATATTTGAGGGTGATGAACTATGTTGGTAAAACCTCCCTTGATATTACTCTCGGGTCCCGCTGGATTTGGTGAATGGTTTGAATTGATAAATCCCAGTGTGATCGGTGCCCTTACATTGAAAACGATCACTTTGAACCCCAAATCTGGCAATAAGCCTCCGAGGATGGCTGAAGGAAGAGATTATGTGATAAACAGGATAGGTCTTGAAAATCCGGGAGTAACCAAATTTCTTGGGATGCTGGATGATCTTAGAAGATTAAAAACGAAAATAATAGCGAGTCTTGGTGGAGACAGCATCGATGAATATGAAAAAATAGCCAAGATAGTAAAGCCATACGTTAAGAATTTCGATGCTATCGAGTTTAATTTCTCTTGTCCAAATGTTGAAAAAGGTGGATTGAGTATTATTGGAGACTTAGAAGGTTGGAGAAGAATCATCAAAACAATCAGAAGTATTTTGTCAGACAGTTTTTTAATAGCGAAACTTGGAATAGAAGGAATATTCATTGAAGAGGCCACTAAGTTTCTGGTTGAATCAGGTTGGAACGGTGTTACCCTTATAAATACTGTGAGAGGTTTGCATTTCGACGGAGATAAGATGATACTTGGAGGTTTGTCCGGTCCGATCTTAAAACCAATAGCCTTGAGGGCAGTTTATGAGGTGAAAAACAAATTTCCAGATATTTTTATAATTGCGAGTGGTGGAATATACAATTTTGAAGATGCCAAAGAGTTTCTGAGGGTAGGAGCAAATGCAATTGGTGTTGGAAGTGCTTTGTTCAAAGATCCTGAAATCGTCGAGGAGATCGGTAAAAAACTTTTGGAGGTGATACACAAAAATGATTAAGCCCGTTTTAAGCTTGGACATGGAAGATCCATTGGAATTCATAAGAAAGTATGGCTCCTTTGAAATTGTGAAAGTTGGACACAATTTGGCTATAAATGGTAGAAAAATCTTAGATGAATTGCAGAATATGGGTTTAAAAGTGATACTGGATTTGAAATTTTGTGATATTCCATCGACGGTTTCAAGATCAATAAGAAGTTGGGATCATGATGTTATAGTTGGTTTCACAGTCCACTCGGCTTCGGGAATTGAGAGTGTAAAAGCAGCAATAAATAGTACTGATAAAATGATATTTTCCGTTATAAAACTTACATCAATCAAAGGAGAATTAGAGGATTATCTCGATTTGATATTAAAATTGGATGATATAGGCTCGAATTTCGTATTACCTGGAAGTTGGGCTGTCGAATTGAGAGGAAAATTAAAGGGAAGATTTTTGATACCAGGTATAAGGATGAAAGTATCACCGGGGGATCAGGTAG